>JBIOIC010000076.1:0-9348 GCA_044449625.1 Gemmatimonadales bacterium
CGCCGCGGTGCGGGAATGGCTCATCTCCTTGGGCCGGTATCGCCCGCCGTTCCCGGGGGTCACCGGGCCCGTCACCTTCGGGACCGACCGGATCGCCCGGCTGCGGATGGCCCATCTTGAGGGGGGCCGCCCGGTCCCCGAACCTGCCCGATGAGCCTGCAACCGCTCTCCTCCCCGCCGCAGGGGCGCCGCACGATCCGTCTGCGGACCCTTCTCCTCCTGCTCCTCGGCGCGATCGGAGTCTATGTCCTCGGCATCTTCCTCTTCCTCACCCTGCGAGTGGGGCGTGAAGCCCGCGCGCTCCAGCGGGACGTGGAACCGGCCCGCTACGTGGTCCATCAGATGGTGGATCGGGCCCGGGAACTGGACGAGGCGGTCGCGGCCGCCCACCTCGTCGCCGCGCGGGCACAGGCCGATCCTTCGGCTGAAGCGGCGGCGCTGGCGCTGATCCGGGAGCGCGCGACCGCCGCCACCTACACCCTCCCCTTTGCCGACGTGCCGGACAGCATGCGGCCGAGTCTGGCCCGCGCCGATGAGGCGATCTCCCTGGTCCAGAACAAGCTGCTCGAAGTGACGGCGCTGGTGGACCTGCGGCGGTACGCCGACGCCGAGCGCCGCCTGGGTCAGGTCGATTCACTGAATCAGGCGCTGGCCCAGCGCATCGCCGCGGCAGAGGACGCCGGGCTGCAAGATCTTCGGCGTCGGGAAGGGCTCCTCCGCGGGGCGATTGACGGGGTGGTGCTGGCACTCGGCTGGTGGATCGTCGTCGGCATCCTCTTCCTCCCGCTGATCCTCTTCGTGCTGCACCAGCGGGTGGAACGGCCGCTGGCCGAACTCGAAGCGGGCCTGGGTCGAGTGGTGGAAGGGGAACTCGGCACCCGGGTGCCGGTCCGCCACGATGATGAAATCGGGCGTCTGGCGGGGCACTTCAACGGGATGACTCAGGTGCTGCGCGAACGCGCCGCCGAACAGGGGCGCTTCGCGGCCGCGGGAGTCCTCCTCGCCGACGTCGCCCACGAGGTGAACAATCCGCTGATGGCCATCGGCGCCCTGACCGAGACCCGCCTGCAGGATCCCGAATGTACCGGCGAACAGCGCCGCGAAACCGAGCAGATCCTGCGGCAGGCGCGCCGGGCGGGACGGTTGCTCTCGGGGCTGCTCCGCTTCGTCCGGCCGGCCGAGCTGCGGGTGTCCGCCGTGGCGTTGAACGAGGTCATTCGCGGTGCGCTCGACCTGGTGGCGCATCAGTTCGGCGCCGGTGGAGTGATGGTCGACCTCCGGCTCGATCCCGGTTCGCCCCGGACCCTCGCGGACAGCAACCGGCTCGAGCAGGTTTTCGTGAATCTGCTGAGCAACGCGCTCGATGCGATGCGGGGCCAGCCGGGGCCGCGGATACTCAGTGTGGAGACCTGGACCTCCGAGGGACAGGTGCGCGCCGCCATCTCGGACACCGGTCCGGGGGTGTCCGCGGAAGTGGCCGAACAGATGTTCCGGCCCTTCGTCTCGACCAAAGGAAAACAGGGGACCGGACTGGGTCTCTACATCTCGCGCCAGATCGTGCGGGAGACCGGAGGAGAGCTCTCCCTGGTGCCGGCCCCGGCCGGTCTTGGGGCCCGCTTCGTGGCCAATTTTCCCGAGGCCGCTCCCGACGCTCCGGTCGCGCCGCCGGGGCCTCCGGTCGGCGTCCTCCGTCCGGACCTGTCCAGCGCGGATGCGCGCCCCCTCGCGGGACTTCGGATACTCGTGGTGGAGGATGAGGATTCCGTCCGGCGCCCCGTGGCCCGGTATCTCACTCAGCGCGGCGCGCAGGTCGACGAGGCGGCCCACGGTGCGGAGGCGCTGGCGCTTGTCGCCGCCGCCGTTCCCGACGCGGTGATCGCCGATCTTCGGATGCCGGTGATGGACGGCCTCGCCTTCTATCGCCGTCTCGCCGCCGAGCGGCCGGCGCTGGCGCGCCGCGTGGTCTTTTTCTCCGGTGATTTCAGCCAGCTGCGGAACCTCGAGGGTCTGACCATTCCCGCCGACCGGCAGATGCTCAAGCCGGTCGATCTCCATCTGCTGGAGCTGCGCGTGATCCAGGTCGCGCGCGGTGGCGTCGAGTGAGGTGGGCGGCGGCGCTCCTGTTCGCCGCGGCTTGCCGCCCGGTCGGTGTGGCGTGCGCCGTGGTGGCGTCGGTCGGGGGAACGCCCCACGCGGTCGAGGTCGCCGTCGCCCGGCAGCTGCTGGCGAGTGCTGGCGCTCGCGGCAATGTCTGTCTCGGCGACTTCCGGCACGCCAAGTATGACGCGGTCGGGACTCCGGATGTGGAGGTCGCGTTGGCCCAGCGCGTCGCGGCGATGGACGACGTGATGGTCGTCGTCGGTCACGCCACAAGCCGGGGCAGCCTGGCCGCCGCGCCGGTCTACCGGGATTCCATGGTGACGCAGATCGTGCCCGTCGGCACCAGCCGCGAGCTGCATCGGTGGGCGCCCTGGACGTTGAGCTTCGTGCCCGACGATTCGGTCGAAGGGGAGCAGATGGCCGAATACGCCGCGCGGCAGCTCGGCGCTCGGCGGGCACTGGTGATCTACGTCGCCGACGAATATGGAGAAGGGTTGCTCGACGGGCTCCGCACCGGACTGGTCCGGGCCGGGATTCAACTCACCGGCGCGGTGCGGGCCGTCGAAGGGAGTGACCTCGCCACGCTCACGCAGGCCGCGCTCGGCCGCGGCCCGGTGGACGCCGCGTTCCTGCTCGGCGACTACCGCTTGGTGGGCAATGCCGCGCAGATCCTGCATCGCAGCCATCCGGCGCTCGCGCTGGTGGCGGGGGATGCGGCCCTCTATCCGGAGGGCCTCGCCCGCAGCGCCGGATCGGCGCTCGGCGCGCTCCGGCTGGTGAGCTTCCGGCTGCCCGACCCCGCGCGGCCGGGCGCGGCGCAGTATCTCGCGGCGTTCCGCGCCGTCGCGGGGCGCGATCCCACGCCCAATGAAGCGCTCACCCACGATGCGCTGATGGTAGCGGTAGCGGCCATCGATTCGGCCGGGCCCGACCGGATTCGCGTCCGCGACTGGCTCGCCGCACTCGGGGGAAGCCACACCCCGTGGCCCGGCGTCACCGGCGACATCTCCTTCGCGGCCCCCGACACGGCCCGCTTTGCCGTGTTTCGGATCGAGAAAGGGGTCGCTGTCCCGGTCACTCCTCGCTGAAGCCCCCGGCGTCCACTCGAGCCGCGTAGTCCGCCGCCGCTGCTTCGATCTGTCCCGCATCCCATCCCAATTCCGCGCCGAGCAGTTCCGCCACCCGAGGTGCGGCACCACGTCCCCGGTCCCGCGTTTCATAGTAGAGATGGATCCGCCGGACGAGGACATCCTCGACAGTGCGGGCATGTTCGCGCCGCGCCGCCTGCACCACCGTCGCGGCGATCGCCGGGTGGCCCGGTTCGAGCCGTTCCGCCAGCCGCCGGTCGTTCCGGATCAGATTGAGCACCGCGGAGGTCTCGCCCCCGAAGTGACGTAACAGGTGCTCGGCCGATTCGGGGGCGAGTCCCGCCTCCAGCGCTTCCCGGCGGAACGGTTCGAGGTCGGCGGCTTCGCCTCCCGGAAGCGGTTCACGGTCGGTCGGCGCGCGCGGCGGGACACGCCGTCCCTCCAGCTGCCGGAACTCGCCGCCGATGCGGTCCACCAGTTGCGCCGCCATCTCCCGATGGGTTGTGAGCTTGCCGCCGGCGATGGTGAGCATTCCGCTCGCGCTCCGCAGGATGGCGTGCTCCCGGGAGACCGACGCGGTGCTCGCCGCCGCGGGATCGGCCAGCAGCGGGCGCAGGCCGGCCCAGGTGGAGATCACGTCCTCGGGGACCAGATGCGCGTTGGGAAACATCGCGTTGGCCGACCGCAGGAGGTAGAGGATGTCCTCAGGGCTGGCGCGAGTGGCTTCCGGAGGTTCGCCGGTGTCGGTGTCGGTCGTGCCGATGTAGGAGAGTTCGCCCCACGGCAGGATGAACATCACCCTGCCGTCAATGGCGCTGGTGATGGTGATGGCGTCATGGTGGCCGATCCGCTCCCGGGGGACCATTGCGTGGACGCCCTTGGTGAGGCGGAGAAGCGGGACCGCGGCCGGGTCGTCCATCCGGCGCAGATGGTCCACCCACGGACCGGTGGCGTTGACCACCACAGTGGCTCGCAGCAGCACGGCACCGCCCTCGACCAGGTCTTCCACCCGCGCGCCCCCGACCCGGCCACCGGCCATTTCCAGCGCGGTGACCCGCACGCCGCTCGCTGCGAGGGCGCCGTGTCGCTCGGCGCTGCGGATGGTGGCGAGGGTGAGCCGGGCATCGTCCATCTGGGCGTCGAAGTAGCGGGCGCCGCCGACCAGCCCGCGCTCCCGCAGCATCGGCTCGGCCCGCAACAGGGCGCGCTTGCCCAGCATCCGGTGGCGGGGCACATTCCGGAAGAGCGCGAGGAGGTCGTAGAGCCACATCCCCGCCATCAGCTTCCAGAAGCCGACCCGGTCCCCCCGGTGGACCGGAAAAACGAACGGCAGCGGATGGACCAGGTGCGGCGCGATGCGGAGCAGGGTGCCCCGCTCGCGCAGGGCCTCCATGACCAGCTTGAAATCGCCGTGCTCGAGATAGCGCAGGCCGCCGTGCGCCAGTCGGCTCGAATGGGAGCTGGTGCCGGCGCCGAAGTCGCCCTGTTCGACCAGGGCCACGCGATATCCACGCATGGCGGCGTCGCGCGCGATCGCCGCGCCGACGATGCCGCCACCGATGACCAGCACTTCCCACGGCTGAGCCGCGAGCTCGGCCGCTGAGGTTCGATGACCGATCACCGGGTGTCCCCGCCGCCGTTCGCCGTCCTGCCCCGGCCCAGCACTTGGTTCACGTGGCACAGTCATCTCTTCCGTCCGGGGATGCGGGTGCTCGATCTGGCGTGCGGCGAAGGCCGCCACGTGGTCGCCGCCGCCAAACTCGGCGCGGAGGTGGTCGGCGTCGACGCCGACGGGTCGCGGCTGGAGGTCGCCCAGGAGGCGGCTGCAGCCCGCGGCCTCACCGTTGATCTGCGTATCGTCGACCTGGCGGGGCCGTGGCCGGCGCTCGGTGTTTTCGATGCGGTCCTGGTGTTCAATTACCTTGACCGTACCCGGATGCGCGATCTGCTCGCCTGTGTCGCGCCGGGCGGTGTGCTGCTGATGGAGACCTTCCTGACGGCGCAGCGCCAGCTGGGATGGGGCCCCCGGGCCGACGAGCACCTGCTCCTCCCCGGCGAGTTGGCCCGGCTGATCTTGCCGTTCGAGGCGAGCCACGGCCGCGAAGTGTTCGAGCCGGTGGATTCCGACCGCTGGCGCGCCGTCGCCAGCGTGGTCGCTGAACGGCGTCCGACCGGGCCCGCGCCCCAATAATCTCCGCTCCCGCCAGGCGGGGCAACCCGCGCGGAGAGAGGTTCTGCCGATGATCCCGATTCCTGCCGGTCGCCGCTGCGCCCTCATCGCGGGCCTGCGGACGCCGTTCGCCAAGAGCGGCACGATCCTTCGCGACGTCTCTGCGGTCACGCTCGCGCGTCACGCGGCGCGCGAGCTGCTCTATCGCGCTGAACTCGACGGGCGCGAGGTCGACCAGGTCATCTTTGGTCAGGTGATCCAGTCGGTCCTCGCGCCCAACGTGGCGCGGGAAGTGAGCCTCCTGCCGCAGTTTCCCAAGACCATCCCGGCGTACTCGCTCAACCGGGCCTGCGCCTCCTCTGCCCAGGCGATCGCCGATGCCGCCGACCAGATCGTGCAGCGCAACGCCGACGTGATCCTCGCCGGCGGCGTCGAATCGCTCTCCGACATTCCGATCCTCCACTCCAACGGGATGCGTCGCATCCTGCTGGACGCGAGCAAGGCGAAGACGCTCGGCCAGCGCCTGGCGACCTTTGCCCGGATCCGTCCCCGCGATCTCGTTCCCATCACCCCGACGATCTCCGAACCCTCCACCGGTGAGACGATGGGGCAGTCGGCGGAGAAGATGGCCAAGGAGAACGGGATCACCCGGCGGGCCCAGGACGAGTGCGCGCTGATGAGCCACCAGCGCGCCGCCGCCGCGACCGCCAATGGCCGGCTGCCGGCCGAGATCGCGCCCTGGTTCGGCGGCCGCGGAATGGACGAGGTGCTGCGGAGTGACAACGGTGTCCGTACCGGCACTTCGATCGAGGCACTTGGTTCGCTCAAACCGGTCTTCGATCGCCGTTACGGTACCGTCACCGCCGGCAACTCCTCACCGCTCACCGACGGCGCCTCGGCCGTCATCCTGATGGCGGAGGAGAAGGCGGCGGCGATGGGCTATACGCCGCTCGCCTATGTGCGGAGCTATGCCGTCGCCGCGGTCGATCCCGGCTGGCAGTTGCTGATGGCGCCGGCGGTGGCAGTGCCGCTGGCGCTCCAGCGCGCGGGGATCGGCTGGAAGGATGTCGGTGTGCTTGAGATCCACGAGGCGTTCGCCGCGCAAGTCATGTCGAACGTGCAGGCGTGGGGATCGAAGAAGTGGGCCGATTTCTTCGGCCTCCCGGCCCCGACCGGGGAAGTGAACTGGGACATCACCAACGTCAACGGTGGGTCGATCGCGATCGGGCATCCCTTCGGGGCCACCGGTGCGCGCATCGTCACCCAGCTGGCCAATGAGATGAACCGCCGCGACGCGCAGTTCGGGCTGCTCTCGATCTGCGCTCAGGGCGGAATGGGTTTCGCGATGGTGCTCGAGCGGAAGTAGAGCTCCACGCTTCACGAGGTGTTATGTCAGTCTTCACGGTCGAGAACCTGAACACCATCGCCGTCCTGACGCTTGACGTCCCGGGGCAGGCGGTCAATACGCTGAGCGCGGCCGTCCGCGGGGAGTTCGCCGAACTGCTGCCCAAGCTCGCCGGCGACGCGGGGGTGCGCGCGGTCGTCCTCATCTCCGGCAAGGCCGCTGGATTCCTCGCCGGTGCCGACATCGAGGAGTTCACTCGCCTCCAGACCGCCGACGAGGCCGCCGCCCTCAGCCGGATGGGCCAGGAGCTGGTGCAGCAGGTCGAGTCGTTCCCCAAGCCGATTGTCGCCGCCATCCACGGTGCCTGCCTCGGCGGCGGGCTTGAGCTCTCGCTCGCCTGCCACTGGCGCGTCATCTCCGATCACCCGAAGACGCAGCTCGGTCTGCCCGAGATCAACCTCGGGGTACTGCCCGGTGCCGGCGGCTGTGAACGGCTGCCCCGCACCATCGGGCTCCGGGCCGCGCTCGACATCATCCTCGCCGGCAAGTCAGAGCGCGCCGCCAAGGCCTTCAAGATCGGGCTGGCGGACGAGCTCGTGCACCCCGCCATCCTGCGCGAGACGGCCATTACCGCCGCACGTCGTCTCGCCGACCGAGGGATTCCGCTGCGGGAACCTCGTCCCGCGGGCCTGATCGCCTGGTTCCTCGATCGCACCAAGTTTGGCCGCGCCATCATTTTTCGCGGTGCCCGCAGCCAGGTCCTGAAGAAGACCGGCGGCAATTATCCGGCGCCGCTCCGGGCTATCGACGTCATCCGTACCGGATTCGATGAGGGGATCGCCGCCGGTTTCGCCGCCGAACACCGGGCCTTCGGGGAACTCGCCATCACGCCGGTCTCCCGCAACCTGGTGCAGATCTTCTTCGCCGATACTGCGCTCAAGAAGGACGACTTCGGCACCGTCGGCGCCAAGCCCCGCGAAATACGCCGCCTCGGCGTGATCGGCTCAGGCTTCATGGGTGCCAGCATCGCGGGGACGGCGGTGAGCATCGCCGAGGTAGAGGTGCGGCTCAAGGATTCCGATCTCACCCGCGTGGGCAAGGGGCTCAAGTCGGCAATCGGCATCCTCGACGGGCGTCTCAAGCGGAAGCGCCTTACCAAGTTCGACTACCAGCGGCAGGTGGCGCTCCTCACCGGTGCCGAGGATGACCGCGGCTTCCGTCACGCCGACCTCATCATCGAGGCGGTGTTCGAGGACCTCGGTGTGAAGCGGCAGGTCCTGAAGGAGATGGAGAGCGCTACTTCACCCACGACGGTCTTCGCGACCAACACCTCGACCATCCCGATCGCCGAGATCGGCGCCGAGGCCTCGCGGCCTGACCGTGTCATCGGGATGCACTTCTTTTCTCCCGTGGACAAGATGCCGCTGCTCGAGGTGATCCCGGCCGCGCGCACCAGCGCCGAAACGATCGCGACGGTGGTCGCCTTCGGCCGACGGATGGGGAAGAAGGTCATCGTCGTGAAGGATCACCCCGGCTTCTGGGTCAACCGGATACTCACGCCGTATCTGAACGAGGCGGGGCGGCTGTTGCACGAAGGGGCGCCGATCGAGCAGATCGACCGGGTCATGGTGAAATTCGGTTTTCCGGTGGGGCCGGTGGCGCTGATCGACGAAGTGGGGATCGACGTGGCGCAGAAAGCGGGGAAGGTGATGCACGCGGCGTTCGGGGCGCGGTTGGAGCCGTCCGAGGTGGTCGCCACGATGATCGCCGACAAGCGGCTGGGGAAGAAGAACGGCCGCGGTTTTTATGTCTTCCACGACGGAAGCAAGACCGGCCCGGACGAGACGGTCTACGATCTCCTGGGCGTGCATCCCTCGCCGAAAGATTCGCAGGAGATCGAGGATCGTCTCTTCGGCGCGATGCTGAACGAAGCGGCGCTCGCCTACGCCGAGGGTGTGGTCCGTTCCGCGCGCGACGGCGACCTCGCGTCGATCTTCGGGATCGGCTTCCCGCCGTTTCGCGGCGGGCCGCTGCGTGTGATCGACGCGCGGGGTCCGGCGCGGGTGGTGGAGATGCTGGAACGACTGACTCAGCGGCACGGGCCGAGGTTCACCCCGGCACCGGCGCTCGTGGAGATGGCGAAGTCGGGCAAGACTTACTACTAGTGGACTGTCTCTCAAGCGCCGCTCTATAGTCCGTTTGCGACGCCTGCTTCTTGAGCTCGGCCAGCAACAACAAGACCACGGAGGCACGGAGACCACGGAGACTGCACGGAGAACGGCCGTTGTTGTGGTCTCGCGAACAGGACTCCGTACGCGAGACCACAAATCTTGGCTTTTCTCCGTGTCCCTCCGTGGTCTCCGTGCCTCCGTGGTGAAGCAGTCCGAGTGGACGGTCTCTCAAACGCCGCTGGTACGGATGCGAGGCTCGGGGGAACGAGAGGTCCAACGAAAGGGGCGACAGGTCTTGTTAGAGACAATCCACTAGCAACGCAGTACGCAGCATCCTTCGCTGCGCTCAGGACAGGCCCGTCACCCGTCACTTCCCTCCCACCCCCAGCGCCTTCGCCAGCGCGGCGTCATCGGGGTTGCGGCGCAGGAGCTCGAGGAACTGCTGGCTCGCGGGGATCGGCTGCAGGCCCGCCA
>JBIOIC010000077.1:0-9308 GCA_044449625.1 Gemmatimonadales bacterium
CGTCGAAGATCAGCGTCGGCACGTCGTCGTGACCGGCGAGCACCGCCTTCAAGGCGAGCATCAGCCGGGAGAGTTCCCCTCCCGAGGCGACCTTGGCGAGCGCTTTCGCGTCGTGGCCCACGTTCAGGCGGACAGTGAAGGTGACGGTCTCCTGGCCAAACATCGACGGCGTTGCAAGCAACGCCGTCACGGCTTCCAACTTTCCTCCCGGCAGGCCGAGCCCCGGCAGCAGCCGGCTCACCACGCGGCCGAGGCGCCCCGCGGCCTCGGCGCGCTTGGCGGAGAGGGCCGCGGCGGCCGCCGCGTGCGCCGCGACCGCCGCCTGACGCCGCGCGCCGAGGGCTCGGAGGTCAATGTCCGCCGTGTCGAGGAGTTCGAGCTCCCGCACCGCCGTCTCGCCGGTCGCGATCACGGCGGCGAGGTCGGCGCCGTATTTCTGGCCCAGGCGAAAGATCAGATCACGTCGGCGCTCGATCTCCGCCAGCCGAGCCGGATCCTCCTGCACCGATTCGGCGTATTCCGAGGCGAGCCGAGCGAGTTCAGTGAGATTGGCATACGCCCCGTCGAGGAGTTCGCGCCACGCGGCCGCACCGGGGTCCTGCTTTTCCAGGGGACCGAGCGCGCGATCGGCCTCACCGAGGAGGCGGAGCGCGCCGCCCTCCTCGCCGTCCATCAGCTCGGCGACCTTCCGCGCCTGCTCCAGCAGCACGCCGGCGTGACTGAGGCGGCGCGCCTCGGCCGCCAGCGCCTCGTCCTCGCCGACTTTGAGCTTGGCGTCCCGGATCTCGGTCACGACGTGCCGGAGATAGTCGGCTCGCTTGCGCACCTCATCCCGCTTGGCGGCGAGCTCCCCCTCTTCCCGCGCCAGCGCTTCCGCCTGATGCCACGCCTCGGCCACGACCTGCCGCTCGGCACCGGCGCCGGCGTAGGCATCGAGGCTGTCGCGCTGGGCTTCGGGGCGGAGGAGCGACTGGGTCTCGTGCTGGCCGTGGAGATCGACCAGGAGGGCGCCGAGTTGGGAGAGGACGGCGAGCGTGGTGGGGCTCCCATTGACCCAAGCGCGTGAGCGGCCCTCGGCGGTGATCTCCCGCCGGACGATGACGCGACCCTCTTCGATGTCGAGGCCGAGTTCCTCGATCCGGCGCCGGCGCGGGGCGTCGGCGAGATCGAAGACCCCTTCGACCACGGCGCGGCCGGCGCCGGGGCGCACGAGCGCGCTGTCGGCGCGCTCCCCGAGGAGCAGGGCAAGCGCGTCGACCAGCATCGACTTCCCCGCTCCGGTCTCCCCGGTGAGGACGTTCAATCCGGGGCCGAGCTGCAAGGCGACCTCCGCGATCGTCGCGAGGTCGCGGACCCGGAGCTCGGCGATCACGGCGCGCGCTCGCGGCCGGAGAGGTCGCCCCAGTGGAGCTTCCGGCGCATCAGGCTGAAGAAGCCGTCCTCGGTGGGGAGCCGCACCAAGAGCACCGCGTGGTCGGCGCGGCGCACGTGCACCCGGTCGCCCGAGGCGAGGGTGGTACCAACCTGGCCGTCGAAGGAGACGAGCAGTTCATCTGGCCAGGGGGCAATCGGCTCGATCAGGACCCGCGCCATCCCGTGCACGACGAGCGGGCGCACCGCGAGGGTATGGGCGCAGATCGGCGTCACAATCAGGGCCTCGACTCCAGGCACGACGACGGGCCCGCCGGCGGAAAGCGAATAGGCGGTGGAGCCGGTTGGGGTCGCGACGATGAGTCCATCGGCGCTGTAGGGGCCGACCTCCTCGTCATTGATGTACACCCGCAGCCGGATGACGCGCGCCACGCCCCCCTTGTGCACCACGACATCGTTCAACGCGTGCGTGACGGTCCGTTCGGCGCCGCCCCGGTCGACGATCGAGGCCCGGAGCGCCTGGCGGCGGTCGATGGTGTAGCTGCCGGCGGCAAGGGCATCGAGCGCGGCAAAGAGCGAGTCGCGCGCAGCGGCGGTCAGGAAACCGACGCGGCCCAGGTTGACGCCCAGGATCGGCGTCTCGCGGCCGCCGAGGAGACGGGCGCCGCGGAGCAGCGTGCCGTCACCGCCGAAGGTGATGAGGAAGTCGAGCGGGGCGCCGACGAGAGGAGGAACCGGAAGGGGCCAGTGGGGTTCGAGCCCCGCCTCGGTGAAGAGAGTCATCCCCCGCGCAGGCGCCTCACGGGAGAGCACGTGGAGGAGGGGTTCGAGGTCGCCGTAGCGCGGGTTACCGACGACGCCGACGTTCATTTCGCCTCGAGGCTCTCCTCGCGGCGGAGCGCGAGGAGCCGCCGCGCGATCCCGTCGGCGGTGAGGCCGAAGGTCTCCAGCTGATCGGCGCGGGGCGCCTGTTCCTGCAGCCGGTCGGGGACGCCGAGCGCCACCACGCGGACCTCCGGACGGGTGGTCTGCACACTTGCGGCGAGGGAAGCGCCGAAGCCGTTGACCACCGTCCCCTCTTCCACCGTGACGAGGGTCCGGTGGCGGGTGCTCAGGGATTCGAGCATCGCGTGGTCGAACGGCTTGATGAATCTTGCATTCACGACGGTGCAGTCGATCCCTTCAGCCAGGAGCTTCTCCGCCGCCGCGAGCGCGGGGAGTACCATCGTGCCGACGGCGAGGATGGCGTAGTCCTTCCCTTCGCGGAGCAGTTCCCAGGTGCCGTAGGGCACCGCCGGGATCTGGTCGACCGGCTTCGGATCGGCGGGGGCCTTGTCGCGCGGGTAGCGAATGGAGAAGGGGCCGTCGTGCTGCAGGGCGCACTTGAGGAGGCCGACCAGCTCGTCCCCATCCTTCGGGGCCGTCACCGTCATCCCCGGCACCGCCAGCATATAGGCGATGTCGTAGAGCCCCATGTGGGTCTGGCCATCCTCACCCACCAGGCCGGCGCGATCCAGGCAGAAGATCACCGGAAGCTTCTGCACCGCCACGTCGTGGATCACGTTGTCGTAGGCCCGCTGCAGGAAGGTGCTGTAGATGGCGACGACGGGGCGGAGTCCCTGAGTTGCGAGCCCGCCGGCAAAGGTGACCGCGTGCCCCTCGGCGATCCCGACATCGAAGAAGCGCTCCGGCCACCGCTTCTGGAAGAGGTTGGTGCCGGTGCCGGAGGGCATCGCGGCGGTGATGACGACCAGATCCTCCCGCTGGGCCGCGAGCGCGGTGACCGCTTCGCCGAAGACCTGGGTCCAGGCGGCGGGGCCGCTCGACTTCTTGCGGGCCTCTCCGGTGATCGGATCGTACGCCGCGAGTCCGTGCCACTTCTCCTTGTTGGCCTCGGCGAGCGGATAGCCCTTCCCCTTCTGGGTGAGGATGTGGAGGACCTTGGGGCCCTTCATCCCGCGCAGAAAGGTCAGCGTCTCGCGGAGCTTGCTGAGATCGTGTCCGTCGATCGGCCCGAAGTAGCGGAAGCCGAGCTCCTCGAAGAGCATCCCGTCGGACCAGAGGTTCTTGACGCTCTCTTCGACCGTCTTGGCGAAGTCGGCGACCCGCTCGCCGAAGGGGCCGGGGATCGAGCCGGTCATCTTCTTGACGAGATCACGGGCGCGGTTGGCGGTGGGGCTCGCCACGATCCCGCCGAGCATCTTGCTGATGGCGCCGACGTTGGGGCTGATGCTCATCCCGTTGTCGTTGACGATGAGCAGGATGTCGCGATCGGAGTGGCCAGCGTTGTTCATCCCCTCGTAGGAGAGACCGCAGGTGAGGGCGCCATCGCCGACGACGGCGACGACCTGATAGTCCTCCCCCTTCAAATCGCGGGCGGTCGCCATGCCGAGGGCGGCGGACATCGCGGTCCCGGCGTGTCCGGCGCCGAACTGGTCGTGCTCGCTCTCGGTGCGCTTGAGGAAGCCCGAGATCCCGCCGGTCTGGCGGAGGGTATCGAAGCGGTCGTTCCGGCCGGTGAGGATCTTCCAGGGATAGGCCTGATGCCCGACGTCCCAGACCACCTTGTCCTTCGGCGAATCGAACTCATAGAGCAGCGCGATCGCGAGCTCCACCACGCCGAGGCTGGCACCGATGTGGCCGCCGGTGACCGAGCAGGCCTCGATCAGCCGGTCGCGCATCTCCTCAGCGAGCAGCGGGAGCTGCTCGGGGGAGAGCCGCTTCAAGTCGGCGGGGGAATGGATGGTGTCGAGCAAGGTCATGCGTTTAGGGCCCCAGGATTGATAATTCGGAGAAGCTGGTAGCTAGTAGCTCCTAACTATTCCGCTCCACAATATACTGCCCCAACGCCTCCAGGGTGGCGGTGGGAACTTCGCCCCAGACCAGATGGTCCACGGCGCGGCGGGCCAGGTCCCGGGCTTCGCGGCGGGCTCCGTCGACACCGAGGAGGCGGACGAAAGTCGACTTCTCCAAGGCGGCGTCCTTGCCGGCGGTCTTCCCCAGTTCGGCGCTGGTCGCGGTGACATCGAGCACGTCGTCCGCCACTTGAAAGGCGAGTCCGATGTCGAGGCCGTAGCGCCGCAGCGCCTCGACCTGGGCGGGCCCCGCCCCCGCCGCCATCCCACCCAGCGCGCAGGCGGCGCTGATCAGGGCACCGGTCTTTCCCCGATGCACTTCGGCGAGCTGGGTCAGGTCGAGTTCCTGCCGTTCCGCCTCGAGGTCAAGCCACTGTCCGCCGACCATCCCTTCGGCGCCGCCGGCCACGAAGAGTTCGGTCGCCATCGCCCCCAGCACATCAGTGGACAGACCGAGCTCATTGGCGGCGGCGGCGAGAACCCGCGCGGCCACCGGCACGAGGATGAATCCGGCGCGGGTCGCGGCGGGGACGTCAAAGGCCCGATGGGTGGTCGGCCGGCCGCGGCGGAGGTCGTCGTCGTCCATGCAGGGGAGATCGTCGTGCACCAGTGAATAGGCGTGCACTGTCTCGACCGCCGCCGCGACGCCGTCCACTCCATCGCCGCGGCCGCCGACGGACCGAAACGCGGCGAGCACCAGGGCGGCGCGCACCCGCTTCCCCGGACTGAGCAGCGCATACGCCGCCGCCTCCCCGACGCGGCCGGGGAGCTCCGATTTGCGGCGCGCCGCCCACCGGCCGAGGCAGGCATCCATCCGCTCCCGCGCCTCGGTGAGCAGCGCCTCCGCCCTGTCGGGTACCTGCTCCGTGTCAGTCGAGATCAACGAGCCGGAGCTCCCCATTGGCGTCTTCCAGCACCTTCTGCACCCGGGTCTCGACCGCGGTGAGCTGGGTCCGGGCGGAACGGAGCCGGCCGACTCCCTCCTCGAAGAGTCCGATGGCGCGGTCAAGATCGAGTTCGCGCCCTTCGAGTTCCCGCACGATCTCTTCCAGGCGGCGCAGGTCGTCCTGCAGGGTCGGCTGCTCCTCTGCCACCGGCTTCTTCGCCATCAGCGCTCTCCTTCCACACGCGCCGGCACGGTACCGTCGCTGACCCGCAGGGTGAATCGATCTCCAACGGCAAAATCTCCGGTGGTCTTGAGCACCCGCCCGTCGGCGGCGACGGGGACCGCATAGCCTCGGCCCAGCACCTTGAGCGGGCTCAAGGCATCGAGTTGCGCCGCGAGGCGATCGGCCAGGCGGCGACGGTCCTCCAGCAGATCGGTGAGCGCCCCTTCCAGCCGGTCGGCGCTCCGGGCCAGCCGCTCCCGGGCGAGGCGCCCCCGCTGGCCCAGCGCGCCGGCGAGGCGGGTGGCGAGCTCCTGACTCCGGCGGACCCAGCTCTCCCGCTCCGGCACCACCAGCTCGGCGGCGGCGGATGGTGTGGCGGCGCGCACATCCGCGACGAGGTCGGTCAACGAGATGTCGGTCTCGTGTCCCACGGCCGAGACCGTCGGCATCGTGAGCCGAGCGAGCGCGCGGCAGACCGCTTCGCGATTGAAGACGTCGAGATCTTCACGCGCTCCCCCGCCCCGGCCCACGATGCAGACGTCGATCCCTTCGAGCCGATTGACCCGTTCCAGGGCGGCGATCACCTCCGTCTCCGCCTCGCTTCCCTGCACCTTGGTCCCGACGACCACGAGCCCGATCCCGGGCCACCGCTTCCGGGCCACCGTGATGATGTCGCGGAGCGCGGCGCCGTCAAGACTCGTCACCACCGCCACCCTCCGGACGAAGGCGGGGAGGGGCCGTTTCCGCGCCGGATCGAAGAGCCCGTCCTTCTCCAGCGCCTTCTTCACCTTCTCGAAGGCGAGCTGGGCCGCGCCGATCCCTTCGAGCGCGAGGAGTTTGGTGGCGTTGAAGCGGAACTCTCCCCGCTCCTCCCAGACCGTGGGGGTGCCGAAGAGGAAAACCTGGGCACCGTCGGCGGGAGGCGGGCCCGCCTTGGCGGCGTAGGTCCGCCACATCACGCAGCGGATCTGGGCATCCTGATCCTTGAGCGTGAAGTACCAGTGTCCGCTCTGATAGGCCTTGAGCCCCGAGATCTCTCCCTGGACCCAGACGGCGCCGATCTGACCTTCGAGCAGCTTGCGGCAGAGACCGTCGAGCTGGCCGACGGAGAGGGCGGCTTCGGTGCCGGCGGGGCGGTCGGAGGAGGAGAAGAGGTCGGGCATGGCGCAGGGACGCAGAGGCGGAGGGGCGCAGAGGTGGGTGGGCATGGCGCTTCTCGACTGCGCCACTCCGCCCCTGCGCCTCTCCGCTTACGCGCCCGCCTCCGCCGCTTGGATGGTATTCCGGAGCACCATCGCGATCGTCATCGGGCCGACGCCGCCGGGGACGGGGGTGATGGCGGACGCGACCAGCGACGCCCCCTCGAAGGCCACATCGCCGACGAGACGGTACCCCCGCGGCTTCGACGGATCATCCACCCGGTTGATCCCGACGTCGATGACGACGGCGCCGGGCTTGATCATCGCCCCGGTGACGAACTCCGCGCGGCCGATCGCGGCGATGAGGATATCGGCGGTGCGGGTGACGGCGGGAAGGTCGCGGGTCTTCGAGTGGCAGACGGTGACTGTCGCGTTCCCGCCCGGGGCGTCCTGCAGCAGCAGGTTGGCGAGGGGCCGGCCGACGATGGTGGAGCGGCCGAGGACCACGGCGCGGGCCCCCTTGGTCTCGATCTTCTCACGGATCAGCAGCTGGATGATTCCCCACGGCGTCGCGGGCCGAAAAGCGGTGGGATCGCCGAGGACGAGCTTGCCGACGTTGATCGGATGGAAGCCGTCGACATCCTTGGCCGGGGAGACGCGGAGGAGGACCCGTTCCGTGTTGATCTGTCTGGGGAGCGGAAGCTGGACCAGTATCCCGTGGATCTCGGCGTCGGCGTTCAACTGGTCGATGAGCGCGAGCAGATCCGCTTCGCTGGTCTCCTTCGGGAGGAGCACGGTGCGGGAGAGCATCCCCGCTTCCTCGCACGCCTTCCCCTTGCTCCGGACGTAGGACTGCGAGGCGGGGTCGTCCCCCACCAGCACGGCGGCGAGCCCCGGTTTCCGGCCCCGCGCGGTGAGGCCCCAGACCTGCTCGGCCATCTCGAGCCGCAGCGTCTTGGCGAGCGCAGCCCCGTCGATGATCCGAGCGCTCACCGGGCGAAGTCCACCGCGCGGCTCTCCCGCACCACCACCACCTTGATCTGGCCCGGATACTGGAGTTCGGCCTCGATCTTCCGGGCGATCGCCTCGCAGAGCGTGGCGGCCTGCGTGTCGTCGATCCGCTCCGGCGTGACGATGACCCGGACCTCGCGTCCCGCCTGGATCACGTTGCTCTTCTCCACGCCCGGATAGCTGTTGGCGATCTCCTCCAGCTTGGTGAGCCGCTTGACATAGGTCTCGAACGCTTCGCGGCGGGCGCCGGGACGCGACCCGCTGATCGCGTCGGCGGCCTGAACCAGCACCGATTCGGCGCTCTCGTGGGGGACGTCGTCGTGGTGGGCGTGGATGATGCTCACGACCGGCGGGAGCTCGCCGAACTTCTTCGTGAGCTCCACGCCGAGCTCGACGTGGGTCCCCTCGTGCTCGTGGGTAAGGATCTTGCCGATATCGTGCAGCAGAGCGCCGCGCTTGGCGAGGGTCACGTCGAGCTTCAACTCCGCCGCCATCATCCCGGCGAGCCAGGCCACTTCCTTGGAGTGTTCGAGGATGTTCTGGCCGTAGGAGGTGCGGTAGCGCATCCGGCCGATCGCCTTGATGAGCTCGGGGTGGAGGCCGTGGACGCCGGTCTCGTAGGCGGCCTGCTCCCCCATCTCCACCATCTGGGCGTCGAGCTCCTTCTGCACCTTGGCGACGACCTCCTCGATCCGGCCGGGGTGGATCCGTCCGTCGGCGATGAGCAGCTCCAGGGCCCGGCGGGCCACCTCGCGCCGCACCGGCTCGAAACAGGAGATGACGACAGTGTCGGGGGTGTCGTCGATGATCACATCGACCCCCGTGGCCGTCTCGAAGGCCCGGATGTTCCGCCCCTCGCGGCCGATGATCCGCCCCTTCATTTCATCGCTCGGCAAGGTGACCGCGGCGACGGTGCTTTCGGCGGTGCTCTCGGCCGCGATGCGCTGGATGCTCATCGCGATGATCCGCTTGGCGTCCCGCTCGGCGCCGCGCTTGGCCTGCTCCTTGATGTCCCGTACCAGCGCCGCCGCCTCGCTCCGGGCTTCGTCCTCCACCCGATGGACCAGCTCGCGCTTGGCCTCCTCGGCGGTGAGCCCGGCCAGCTTCTCCAGCCGCGCCTGTTCCTCCTGCCGGTGTTTGGCCGTCTCCTGCTCCCGCTGCTGGAGCTGCTGCTCGCGCCCTTGCAGCTCCTGATCGCGCCGCTTGATCGCGGATTCGCGGTCCTGGATCGTCTTTTCCTGCTGCTGCACCTGCTGGCCGCGGTTCTGGATCTCGCGGTCGCGCTCTTCGACCCGGCGCTCGAGGCGGCCCTGCTCGTCGCGGCGGCGCTGGACCTCACGCTCGAGCTCTTCGCGGACCTTCAAGGTCTCCATCCGCCCCTCGAGGATCAGCTGCGCCCGCGCGGCTTCGGCCACTTTGCCGGCCTCCGCCACCAGGCGTTCCGATTCTCCCCGGGCAGCCATCATGATGCCCTGGGCACTCCGCTTTTCGCGGCGGATGTACAGCGTGATGAGGAGGATGGCGACGAGCAGGCCTGCGATGAGGCCGCCCAGCGTGGAAAAGAGCAGGTCAGTCGACATGCGATCTATCTCCGGCACGCGCCCCGGGAGGGGCGGCGAGGATCAGTCGTTCAGGGTGAAGGCGCTCGAGGCGAGGTTGACGCCCGCCACGTACCCGGCGTAAGGCTGCTTGTCGCAGTGCGAGGCGAACGCCCCGTAGACCCATCCGTTGAGCAGCAGGGCGCCGGTCCGCTGGCCCTGGTACTGGGGGTTGAACGTGAGGTTCGAGTCGTTGCTCGGGTGCCCCCAGATCAGGTCCTTCAG
>JBIOIC010000078.1:0-9291 GCA_044449625.1 Gemmatimonadales bacterium
ACGCCGACGCGTGCATGCGGAACGATCCGGCGGACATGATCGGCCACGGCTTCGATCGTCTCGATCCGGTTGTGCACGAAAAACACCTGGCCGCCGCGGTCGAGTTCGCGCGAAATCCCTTCATCGATCAGCCCGTCGTCCCACGGCTCGACGAAGGTGAGCACCGGCGAGCGGTCCCGCGGCGGCGTCTCGATCAGGGTCAGGTCCCGCATCCCGGTCAGCGAGAGATGCAGCGTCCGGGGGATCGGTGTCGCGGTCATCGTGAGCACATCCACCGCGAGCTTCAACGCCTTGATCCGCTCCTTGTGCTTGACCCCGAAGCGATGCTCCTCATCGACGACCAGCAGCCCCACGTCCTTGAACGACACGTCGGGGGAGAGCAGCCGATGGGTCCCGATCACGATATCGGTGTCCCCCGACGCGAGGCGCGCGAGCGCCTCCTTCTGCTCCTTGGCGGTGCGGAAGCGGGAGAGCACTTCAAGCTTGATCGGAAAATCGGCGAGGCGTTCGGCGAAGGTGCGGCCGTGCTGCTCCGCCAGGATGGTCGTCGGCACCAGCACGGCGACCTGCTTCCCCCCCTGCACTGCCTTGAACGCCGCCCGCACGCCGACCTCCGTCTTCCCATACCCGACGTCCCCCACCAGCAGCCGGTCCATCGGGCGCGGCCGTTCCATGTCGGCCTTCACGTCCTCGGTGGCCTTCCGCTGGTCCGGCGTATCCTCATAGAGGAACCCCGACTCCAGCTCCCGCTGCCACTTGGTGTCGGGGGGGAAGGCATAGCCGGCCGTCACCTGGCGCCGGGCGTAGAGCTCCACCAGCTCTCCCGCCATCTGCCGGATCGCCGCCCGGGTCTTGTCCCGCGTCTTGGCCCACGCCGCGCCGCCGATGGTGTGGAGCTTGGGCGGCGGTCGATCGCCATCATCCCCGGCGGCGCGGTAGTGCTCCAGCAGGTCGAGCCGGTAGAGCGGCACGTTGACGCTGGTGCCGCCGGCGTATTCCACCATCGCGACCTCGAGCGTCCCGCCGCCCACGGTGATGGTCTCGATCCCGCGGTAGATCCCGATCCCGTGATCCAGATGCACCACGTAGTCGCCGTTGACGCGCGCCCCGGTGGCGGCCGACGGTGCGGCGGTCCGGTAGCGCCGGGCACGCCGCAGCCGCCGTGCCCGGCGGAAGATCTCGTGGTCGGTGAGCACCCGGAGGGAGGACATCACGAATCCGCCGTCCAAGGCTCCCACCTTGAGCGCCGCGTTGACCGGCCGGTTCCCTTCGGTCAACAGGTCATCCAGCCGCTCCCGCTGGCCGTCGTTGTCGCAGAGGATGACGGTGAGCTGATCCCCGGCCAGCATCCCGCGCAGACGGCCGAGGTCGCGATCGACCTTTTCCGGCGGGAGGAAGCCGAGGTTCAACGCCGAGGGTTCCTCCCGTACGGTGAGCCGCGCAAAGCGGCCCAGGGCCCGCATCCATTGATCGGGCGGCTCCAGGATCTCCTCCCGCCGTGGCACCGGTCCTCCCAGGCGCCGCGCCACGTCGAGATGGTGCTCCGCTTCCCGCCAAGCGCGCTGGACCTCCTCGGCGTCGGGGCCCTCCTTCTCCTGAAGCAGCAAGGTGTCGACCGGCAACAGTTCCAGCAACGTCCGGCGAGCCGCCGCCCCGCCGCCATTGAACCGGCTCCCCGCCGGAGCCTCGGCCCGCACCGGGAGGATCGTCGCTTCGTCGAGCGGCCCCTGCGAGCGCTGGGTCGTCAGATCAAAGGCCCGCAACGAGACTAGATCGTCCCCCCACCACTCCGCGCGGGCCGGCTGCGCCATCCCGAACCCGTAGATGTCCACGATGCCGCCGCGCACACTGAACTCGGCCACCGCCGTCACCGCCGGCACCCGCTGGTAACCCATCGCCTCCAAGCGCTCCGCCACGCTGGAAAGGGCCGGCCCCGCGGCCAGATCCTTTCCCTCTTCCGGGGCCCGCAGCGTCAGGCGCGCCTGCTCCAGTGCCGCCGACATCAACGTCCGCTCCGCCGTCGCCCGCGCGGTGGTGACGAGCAGCCGCAGCCGCCCGT
The DNA here is from genome assembly GCA_044449625.1 of Gemmatimonadales bacterium. GTDB lineage: Bacteria > Gemmatimonadota > Gemmatimonadetes > Gemmatimonadales > GWC2-71-9 > CAMLHU01. Next base: position 2,060 of record JBIOIC010000078.1, read on the forward strand.
GCGCCAGATCGTCGAGGGTCTCGGCCCGTTCCCCCGCGATCTCGTAGTGCGATTCCTCCTCGCCCAGCGACTCGCGCTGTGGATAGAGGCCGACGGGGAGATCGGTGAGGTGCTTGAGGTCGGTGAGCCATCGCTCCGCTTCCGCCGGTCCCGGCGCCACGATGGCCAGAACCCGCGCGGGAAAGGCGCGCGCGAGAGCGGCCGCCATCACCGCCGGACTGGAGCCCGGCAGACCGCCGAGGGCCAGGCGTTCTCCCCGTCCGGGGAGGCGCTCGCGGAGTTCGATGCCGCCGCGGGTGCGGTCGAATGCGTCAACAATCAGATCGAGAGGCACGTGTCGGTCAGGCCATGAGATGAGAAGAAGGGATCAGAGAGACGGAGTCATCGGGCGCGCACCCGGCCGCCCCATCCGGCAACGACGAGCTCTGCGAGCGCGAGCAGAAGCGCCGCCCAGAGCAGCGGCCCGCGCAAGTCGGTGCGGGACGAAAGCGCGAACGCGGCATTCACCGCGTCCGCCAGCGGAAGCACCCGGGCGCTCGGCCAGAGGCTCCGCACCAGGCTCGCGGACGCGGGCGCCAGCAGCGACTCCCGGGGATCGGCGTTCGCCGCGAGGGCGCCGATGGTATCGCGGCCCGAGAGGAGCCAGTAGAGCCCCGGACTCGGCGGAGTGAACCCGGCGCCGCCTTCGACGGCCCAGCGCGCGTCCACACGGCGCACTTCGCTCACCGCATCGGGCAGGAGCACGCTCGCCCCGACCGTGCCATCGTCGACCACCACTTCGCCGCGGGCCAGCCGGTTGACCAGCGCGTCGACGAACGGGACAAAGGCGGCGCTCACCGGCAGATCGGTCCAGGCCGGATCGAACCGGCTCCCGATCAGCACCACGTTCCCCGCGCGCACCACCCAGGGTTCGCCACCCGCGGTGACGGCGACGCCGGTGCGGCCGCTGCCCGCCGCCACCAACCGGTAGCGCCGCGCAATCCGCGTCGGACGGAGCCAGGCGCCGCTGTCGCTCACGGCGGGATCGATCGCGAGCGCGCCGAAGCGCCACGGCACGCCGCGGGCCGCGAGCGTGCGATTCAGAGCCCCCACCGCCGCGGGATCGACCGGCGGCAGCACGACGGAAGCGCCGGCGCCGAGGCGGCCGATCTGCAACTCGTCACCCCGGACGACCCGGCCGTTATCCGCCAGCGTCGCCAGGGCGGCGGCAAGATACCGATCCGTGGAATCCCAGCGAAGCCGGACCGGGGGCGCGATCCGGAGCGCCACCTCCCGATCGTCATCGGCCCGAAGTTCGTCGGGGTCGAGCCGGGCATCGAGGGCGTACCATCCCGGTCGCGTGCCCGGAAGGGTGACCGTCGCGGGACGCCCCACGCCTGCCAGTGCCTGGCGCCCCGGACGCCCCGCCAGCGTGACCGTCACTGGTCGGGGGGCGGTCGAGTCACCGACCACGGTCACCGTCACCCGGCCGCCGTCGAGTCCCCACGGCTCCGGGCCTGGATCGACCCGCGCGATCCCGACATTGACGATCCGCGGCAGCGAACCATCAGCGACGAGGACCGGCACGTGGACATCGGCCGCGCTCACCGCCGAGGCCTGCAAGTCAGTGAGTACCACGACCCCTCCCGGACGGCCATCACCCGCGAGTATCCGGGCACCGAGCGTGATCGTCGCACCCAGGTCCATCCGCGCCCCGCTCGGCTTGAGCGAATCGATCAGTCCGCGGAGAGAGGCCGGAGTACCGCGGCGCGGGATCCCGTCACTGGCGAGGAGCCAGAGCTGATCCCCCGCGCCGGCGCGGGAGAGGATCGCGCGGGCGGCCGTCCGCAGGCGATCGATCCGCGGTGTGCCCCCGGCGGTGACGCCCGAGGAGAGCGAATTATCCACCACCAGCACCAGCGCGGTGGGTGCGTGAGGCCCGACGTGGCGGAGCGGTACCGTCGGTCCCGCCCCCGCAAATACCACCGCCACCACCAGCAGAGTGCGGAGTGCCAGCAGCAGCCAGTGACGCAGCTGGAGCCGCCGTTCGTGGCGCCGGGTCGCATCCTGCAGGTAACGCACGGCGGGGAATGGCACCGTGGGCGGCCGCTGCTGCTCGCGCAGGTGCAGCAAGAGGGGGATCGCCGCGGCGGCGAGGCCGACCAGCGCCCACGGATAGAGGAACCCGATCACGCGAGGCCGGGACGGACGAGCACATCATGCAGCGCCGGGCCGAACGGGGTATCAGTGGTGATTCGATGGTAGCCGATCCCGCGGCGGCGGCACTCCCGGCGCCACCCCGCCACCGCGGCATCGACCGCCTCGCGGTACGCCCCCGCCCATTCCCGGGGCCGTACCACAACCGCCGATCCCGATTCCGGATCTTCGAAGCGTGCCTCGGCCGGTCCCGTCAATTCAACTTCTCCCGGATCCATCACGTGGAGCACCAGCACCTGGTGCCCGCGGTGGCGGAGGAAGCGCAGGGCGCGGAGCGTAAGCGGCAGATCGAGGAGCAGGTCGGAGACGAAGACCACCAGCCCGCGCCGACGCAGGAGCCCGGTCACCCGGCGGAGCGCCGGCTCCGCGGCGGTGCCGAGCCCCGCCGGCAGCGAAGCGAGCGTGGCGCAGAGCCGCCGCCATTGCGCCTGACGAGCGCGGGCCGGCAGGATAGCGCGGACCTCGTCGTCAAAGGCGATGAGCCCGGTCGCGTCGCGCTGGCGCAGGAGTACCAGTGCGAGGGCCGCAACCAGCCGACGGGCGTACTCGAGCTTGGGGAGGGTCCGCTCCGGTGAGCCGGTCCACGCCATCGAGCGGCTCACATCACAGACCAGCATCGCCCGGAGATTGGTCTCTTCCTCGAACTGCTTGACGTACAGCCGTTCGGTCCGCGCCAGCAGCCGCCAGTCGAGATAACGCGGCTCGTCCCCCGGCTGATACATCCGGTGCTCGGCGAACTCAACGGAGAAACCACGACGGGGAGAACGGTGCAGTCCGGCGAGAAATCCTTCGACGACCCCCTCGGCAAACAACTCAAGCCCGCCAAGGCGCGCGGCCTCAAGCGGGTCCAAAAGATCGTACCGGGCGGTCCGAGCCGCCGCGGGAGCTGACGTCATTCCGGGGCGGAAGGTACCCGGGGATAGGCGGCGGCGTCAACGCGCCACGCTGTCCCGCGGGACGGACACCCCCCCGGAACCGACCTGCGGGTACCCCTGGTAAGCGCCCGAACGGCAACGGGTTGGGTGGGGACTGGCCGCTGGCACGGCTCCTGCTCATCCTTCTCCCGTCATCGCGTTCCGTCCCCCGGAGGACATATGCTCTTCGCGCTCGGCCTCCTCGCCGGCCTCACCGGTCCGGCCATCCCGCCTCGTCCGGCCATCGCCGCGACTCGCAGCGCCCCGATTCCGCTGTATCGGATCATCGGTGAGGCGCGACCGAAGATCAGCGTGTGGACCAACAGCACCGATCCCTACCAACGGGGTGACCGAGTCCGGGTCTACGTCTCCGCCGAAACCGACGCCTACGTGACCGTGCTTCGGGTCGATACCGACGGACGGGTACGGGTGCTGTATCCGGTGGAGCCGTGGCAGGACAATTTCGTGCGGGGAGGGCGCACCTTCGAAGTGATCGGCCGTGACGACGACAACGCCTTCGACGTGGATGACAATCCGGGAGTGGGATACGTGTTCGCGGTCGCGTCGGCCGATTCATTCGCCTACACCGGCTTCATCCGGGGCGATCACTGGGACTACCGCACCATCGCCGATGGGCGCGTCAGCGGCGATCCCTATGTTGCCCTCACCGACTTCGCGTCGAAGATCACCGCCCAGGGTGACTGGGACTACGACATCACCCCCTACTACGTCGAAAAGCACTACGACTATCCGCGCTTCGTCTGCTACGACTGCCACGCTTACGCGTCCTACTCGGCGTGGGATCCGTATTCGTCGTACTGCCCCCGCTTCCGGATCGTGATCTACAACGATCCCTACTACTACCCCTACTACTATGGCGGCCGCCGCGTGGCAGTGGTGCGGCCCTTCCGGCCGGAGGCGAGGTTCGTCTTCAAGGATTACAACGGCAATGTCGGCGGCGGCGGATATGTGACCGTGCTGGACCGCCGGCCGGTGCGGCCGACCGGGAACGGCTCGACCATCGTGGTGCCCGACCGGGGACGGACCGGCGCTGACATCGGCGGACGCGGATCGATCCCGACGCCGCAGGGCTTCATCGCCGGACGGCGCCCCGATCGGAACGGGGGGGGCGTTTCGGGCCAGGGAGTCCAACCCGATATCGGCGGCACCGGCACGATGCGGCGCCCGACCGGCAATGGCGGCCAGCCGCAACCGGACCCCAACGGCGGGCGGCGGATCGAGCCCAACCAGCCGCCGCCGCACGCCAACCCGCAGCCAGACCCCAACGGCGGGCGCCGGGTTGAGCCGAACCAGCCGCCGCCGCACGCCAACCCGCAGCCGGACCCCAATGGCGGCCGGCGGGTCGAGCCCAACCGGCCGCCGGAGCGGCGGCCGGAACCGCAGCCACGAGCGGAACCGCGCCGGGAACCGCCGCACGCCAATCCGCAGCCGGAGCGCCGCGGCGGCGGCGGCGGGCACCAGCCGGAGCTCCGGCGGCGGAGGCCCTGATAGGAGCTTAGAGCTTAGAGCTTAGAGCTTAGAGCTTCGCAAGATCGCACGAAGCGCTGAGGACCGGGCTCCTTCGTATATTCCCCGTCATGGCCGATTCCCTCACCGACTTCAACGCCTTCCGCTCCCGGATGAACGAGCGGATCTTCGGCGCCGATAACCTCGTCATCAATCGCTTCTTCCGGCTCGACGGCCAGGCCTACGAGGATGGCGCCCTGGGGAAGAAGACCAAGGAGATGATGGGGCTCACCGCCTCGATGGTGCTCCGCTGCGACGACTGCGTTACCTATCATATTCTTCAGTGCGCGGAGCTGGGTGTGACCGATGCGGAGTTCCTCGAGCTCTTCTCGGTGGCGCTGGTCGTGGGGGGAAGCATCGTGATCCCGCATCTCAGGCGGGCGGTGGATCGATTGGATGAGGTGAGGCGCGGGAAGAGCGGGTAAAGAGCGGGTGTGCACAATAAGGGAACCGTCCCGAACTGGGTGAGGGACCCGGCAAGTACACGCTGGGTCCCTCGTTCTACTCGGGACGGTTCCGTCTTGCCGCCAGCCTCGTCCGCCTGCTCGTCCGCTTCACCCGCCCCACCCGCTTATCTTACGCCCTCATGAAGCAGTCCCGCATCCGCAATTTCTGCATCGTCGCGCACATCGATCACGGCAAGTCCACCCTGGCCGACCGCCTCATCGAGGTGACCGGCACGGTGGAAAAGCGGATCATGCGCGAGCAGATGCTCGACACGATGGACCTCGAGCGCGAGCGCGGGATCACCATCAAGCTGAACGCGGTCCGGATGCGCTACACGGCGCGGGACGGCGCCGAGTACGAGCTCAACCTGATCGACACGCCAGGGCACGTGGACTTCACCTACGAGGTGAGCCGATCCCTCGCGGCGTGCGAGGGCGCCATCCTGGTGGTGGATGCCTCCCAAGGAATCCAGGCGCAGACCCTCTCCAACCTCTTCCTCGCGCTCGACGCGGGGCTTGAGATCATCCCGGTCTTGAACAAGATCGATCTCCCCGGCGCCGAGCCGGCCCGGCGCGCCCGGGAGATATTCGACCTGATCGGGACGCCGCCGGAGGAGATCCTCCTGGTGAGCGCCAAGGACGGCACCGGCGTGCCGGATCTGCTTGAAGCGGTGGTGGCGCGTGTTCCCGCGCCGCGCGGAAAGCCCGATGCACCTCTGCGCGCCCTCATCTTCGACAGCTATTTCGACCGCTACCGCGGCGCCATCCCCAGCATCCGGGTAGTGGACGGCACCTTGAAGCCGAAGATGAAGATCGCCTTCGGCGCGCACCCCGAGGACGTCTACACCGTCGACGAGGTGGGCTATCTCCAGTTCGGCCAGCGCCCCGCGGAACAGTTGGAAGCGGGGGAGGTCGGCTACGTGGTCGCCAATCTGCGGAGCGTCTCCGACTCCCGCGCCGGCGACACCGTGATCGACGCCGACCGCCGAGCGGAACAGCTCCTCCCCGGGTACCGCGACGTCAAACCGATGGTCTTTGCCGGGCTCTATCCCAACGACGCCGACCAGTACGAGACCCTGCGCGACGCGCTCGCCAAGCTCAAGCTGAACGACGCCTCGCTGCAGTACGAGCCCGAGACCTCGACCGCACTCGGCTTCGGCTACCGCGCCGGCTTCCTCGGCCTCCTGCACATGGAGATCGTCGTCGAGCGGCTGCAGCGGGAGTTCAACCTCGACCTGATCGCGACGGTGCCGACGGTGGAATACCACGTCCATCGCACCAACGGCGAGATGCTCCACGTCGAGAATCCTTCCTCCCTGCCCGACCCGACGGGGATCGACCGGATCGAAGAGCCCTACGTGAAGGGCCGCATCATGGTTCCCACCGAATACATCGGCGGGATCATGAAGCTGGGCCAGGATCGCCGCGGGATCTACCTCGGCATGAAGTACCTCGATACCGCGCGGGTGGAGTTCGACTTCGAGCTCCCGCTGGGCGAGATCGTGCTCGATTTCTACGACCGCCTCAAGAGCGTCAGCCGAGGGTACGCGTCGTTCGATTACGAACTGTCGGGCTACCGGCCGAGCGATCTGGTGAAGCTCGACATGCTGATCAACGGCGAAGCGATCGATGCCTTCAGCGTCATCATCCACGCCGACAAGGCATATGAGTGGGGCCGGAAAGTGTCGGAGAAGTTGAAGGAGATGATCCCGCGCCAGCTCTTCGCGGTCGCGATCCAGGCGGCCATCGGCAACAAGGTCATCGCCCGGGAGACGATCAGCCCGCTCCGGAAGGACGTGCTCGCCAAGTGCTACGGCGGCGACGTCTCCCGCAAACGCAAGCTCCTGGAGAAGCAGAAGGAAGGGAAGAAGCGGATGAAACAGATCGGCACCGTGGAGATCCCCCAGGAGGCGTTTCTGGCGGTGTTGCAGGTGGAAGACTAGGCGCAGAGGCGGAGGGGCGCAGGGACGGAGGGGCCGAGGCGCGGGAACGAGAGCAGGTCGTAGGCCCGGCCCGGACGTGACTGGGTGAATCGGCGGCTGCGCAGAGCGAGGGAGATGACACCCGTGAGCACCACATCCGCCCCTGCGCCCCTGCGCCCCTCCGCCACACTAGTGGTCCAGACAGCCTTCCTGGGTGACGTCATCCT
>JBIOIC010000079.1:0-9186 GCA_044449625.1 Gemmatimonadales bacterium
ACGTAGACGGTCGGGGTCATTGCAAGGGCCAAACTCGCTGCAAGGGGTGCTTATCCTAGTCAGCGAAGGACAGCTTCAACTGTCCCGAGCATAGCGAGGGATGGTTGAATCTGTCCCCTGCTGATCGAGATACAGAATCTCCATCGCAGTCACATGCGGGGTGCCAGCCGCCGCAGGTCCGCCAGCATCCGGTCGGGATCCTGCGGACTCAGGAGCACGACGTACTTCCCGGTGGTCGGGAGGTAGAGCGCCCGCTGCCGCGCCGTCAGATAGAGCAGCGCCTTCTCTCCGTTGGCGAGCCGGAACCATCCCGATTGATAACCGGGGAGCGCCGTCCCCATCGTGCGCGCCATCGGCCGGAGTTCCGGTTCCGCGTTCAGATCGATGATCCGCGCGCCGCCGCCCCGGAGATCGGCGAGCGGGATCCGGCTTCCCCAGACGTCGCCGTGAAAGGAGAGCCCCTGGTCGGAAAGCTCGAACGTGGCATGACGTGAACCCCAGAGCGTATAGCCGAGGAGGCCGAAGACCACCACGAGGAGGGCGCCGACCGGAACGAGGAGCCAGAGCCCCTTGAACCCGGCGGTCGGGATCATCGAATAGATGGTCGGGTTCATCGGGGCACCGGCCCTTCCAGGGTGACGTTGAGGTCGTGGAGCAGGCCGTCCTTGAGGTCGTAGAACCAGCCGTGGATGGCCAGCGGCCGTCCCGCGGCCCAGGCGCGGCGGACCGTCTCGGTCGCCGCGACCGCACGTACCTGTGCCGCGACGTTGAGTTCGCAGAGATGATCGCCTCGCTCCGCCGGAGCCAGGCGCGCGAGCTCCGCGGCGTGGGCCTCACGGAGCGCCCGGATGGGCGTGAGCCAGGTCTCGAGCGGTTCGGGGGTCGGCGGTCCGAGCGCGGCGGCTATCCCGCCGCAGCCGTGATGGCCGGTCACGATGATGTGCCGGATGGCGAGGACATCAACGGCGTACTGGATGACGGAGAGGGCGTTCGGGTCGTCGGACCGGACGATGTTGGCCACGTTCCGGTGGACGAAGACCTCCCCCGGCGCCAGTCCCACGATCTCATTGGCGGGCACTCGGCTATCGGCGCAGCCGATCCAGAGATAGGGAGGCCGCTGGATCTCGCGGAGGCGTTCGAAGTACTGCGGGTCGCGGGCCGTCTGTCCGGCGGCCCACGCCCGATTGTTCGCGAAGAGCTTCGCCAGGGAGCCCGCGGCGTCAGTGGCCAATGCTCATCGCCCACGGTGTCGGGATGAAGTACATCATGAAGATGGCGCCGAGCAGCGCCAGGTTCCGCAGGAAGTTCATCCGCTCATTCATCCGGGCCGCCGGGTCGGTGACCTTCCAGTAGGCGTGCATCATGAACGTCACCGGCACCAGGAAGAGCACGAGGCAGAGCAGGGCCCACTGGACCCACATCCCCAGGATGACGCCGAGACCACCGAGGAGCAGGAGGGTGCCGGTGCCCAGCACCGCAAGTTTCGGAGCGGGGACGCCCTTCGCGGCGCTGTAGCCGGCCATCATGTCAACGTTCTTGAAGTGGCCGTAGGCGCTGTTGAGGAAGAACGCGGCGAAGAGCACGCGGCCGAGTGGAAAGAGATAGTCCATCTGGTTTGCTCCTGAAGGAGTGGGGCGGACGGTGGCTGGAGCGATCTGAAGCCGGGCCGTGCGGCGGCCCGCACATATATAAGGAAAGGAGGATCAGGGCGCCGGGGGAAGGTTAAGCACCTTGGCGATGCGTGCCGCCTCCGCCGATGGGGCCGGTTCCCGATGGGTCTGATAGTAACGAGCGAGGAGGAGGAAGCGTTCCCCCTCATCGGCGGGACCGCCACGGTCGAGGATCTCCGCGACGGTCTTCGTAAAGTACTCCCCCCAGTCGGGGCGGCGGCGGTCGATGTCGCGGAAGTTGTACTCCCGCGCCAGCGTCCACGATCCGTACACCCCTCCCGCCTTGGCCGCCACGTTCGGATCGGCGGCGAGCGCGGCGACGGCGCGCCCGACGAAGCAGGGGGTCTCCGACGCGATGAAGTGCGGGTCCCGCCCCGCGCCGTCCCGCCAGTTCTCCTCGGTGACCCCGAAGCGCTGCAGCATCGCCTCGGAACGGAGGAAGCCCGGCGTCACGGCGAGCGCGGTGATCCCGGTGCCGCGGAGGTCGCAGGCCATCGCGTAGCCGAGACGCGCGGTCGCGTTCTTGGCCAGATCGTAGAAGAAGTTGAGGTGGTAGCCGTGGAAGTCACCATCAGTCACTTCGACGATGAGCCCGGCTTTCCGCGGGAGCATCAAGGGGACGGCGGCCTGGGCGGTGAGGATGTGGGTGTGGACCGCGCGCTCGTACATCAAGAAGCCCTTCTCGGGAGACTGCTCCCAGAAGGGCTTGCCCCACTCGCTCAGCTCATCCCCGCCCCAGATGTCGTTCACCAGGACATCGAGCCGGCCCGACTCAGCGCCGATCCGCGCCACCAGCGCTTCGACCTCGGCGCGGACAGTATGATCGACCCGCACCGCGATCCCGCGGCCCCCGGCGGCGGTCACCAGCTCCGCCGTCTCCTCGATCGTCTCGGGACGTCCGGGGGTCGCCCCCCGCTCGCGGGTGCTCCGGCCGGTGCACCAGACTGTGGCCCCCGCCTCTCCCAGCATTCGGGCGATGCCACGTCCCGCCCCACGGGTCGCGCCCGCCACCAGCGCCACCTGGCCCGCGAGGGGTGGGGCCATCAGAACTCGCGCTTCTTCATCTCCTTGAACAGCCGCCTCGTCTCGGCCGATTCCTCGGCCGGGGGCCGCCGGAGGGTCGAGTCGTACTGACCCGCCAGATCCTGCGTCGGCGGACGCTCCTTGGCCGCGTTCTTCTTTGCCAGCGCCGCGATCCGCTGGTCATCGCGCTTCGACATCAGGCCTCCTTCGGCTGGATGGTCGAGTGGAACCTAGGGAATCGTCCCCCAACTTTCCACACCCTACCGGGACCGCCCGCCGCCGGGCCGGCCGGGACCCCGGCCTCCCGCGCCGCCCTGCTGGCCCCCGCTTGAACCCCCGCGATAGGACGACGGCCCGCGACGGGGACCGCTGGCCGGTCCGCCCCGCCCGGTTTGCCCGCCCGGTCCGCTTGATACGGCCTGCCCGCCTGCCCGCCGCTCCGCCTTCGCCTTGGCGCGCGCCCGGTCATCCGCCTTCCGCGCCCGGATGGCCGCGATCCGCTCGGCCAGCGGGATCTCGAACTTCCCCTCCGGCTTGGCGGCGTAGTCGAAGCCTGGCAGCGTTACCCGGGGCAGACGCTTCCCGACCACGCGCTCGATGCCGCGAAGATCGCTCTCCTCGTCGGGGGCCACGAAGGTGAAGGCATAGCCGGTCCGTTCCGCGCGCGCGGTGCGTCCCGAGCGATGAATGTAGTCCTCCGCCGCGGCGGGAACATCGAAATTGACCACGTGTCCCAGTGAGTCGATGTCGATCCCGCGCGCGGCGATGTCGGTGGCCACGAGCACGCGGTATTTGCCGCTCTTGAAGCCGGCCAGCGCCTCGGTGCGCTGGTTCTGCGACCGGTTGCCGTGGATCCGCTCCGCCTTGACGCCGTGCTTCACCAGCTGCTCCGCCAGCCGGTTGGCCCGGTGCTTGGTGCGGGTGAAGACCAGCGCGTCGTCGATCTCGTTGCGCTTGAGCAGCTCCAGGAGGAGCGCCGTCTTGAGCTCGCGCCCGACCGGATAGACCGCCTGGGTGATCCCCACCGCCGGCCCCGACTGGCGCTCGACGTTGATGGTGGCAGGATCCTTGAGCATCTCGCGCGTCAGTGCCGCGATCTCCGGCGGCATCGTGGCGCTGAAGAAGAGGGTCTGCCGCTTGACGGGAAGGTGGCGCAGGATCTTCCGGATGTCGGGGAGGAATCCCATGTCCAGCATCCGGTCGGCCTCATCGAGCACCAGGTATTCAAGGCCTGAAAGCTTGGCGTAGGAGGAGCGGAAATGATCGAGCAGCCGTCCTGGCGTCGCGATGATGACATCGACCCCCATCCGGAAGGCGTGCTCCTGCGGCCCCATGCCGACCCCGCCGAAGACCGATGCGGCGGTGAGGGGGGTGTGCACCGCGAGGTCGTTCAGATCCTCGAGGATCTGGGCGGCGAGCTCGCGCGTCGGCGTCAACACCAGCGCGCGGGTGGTGCCGCGGGGCCGTTCGAGGAGCTTGTGGAGGATCGGGAGGAGGAACGCCGCGGTCTTCCCGCTGCCGGTCATCGCGCAGGCGAGCAGGTCGCGGCCCGCCATCGCCGGCGGAATGGCATCGCTCTGGATCGGGGTGGGACGGGTGAAGCCGAGTTCCTTGAGACCTTGGAGGAGACTCGGGTGGAGCTTGAGGGCGCTGAACGGCAAGAGACTTCCTATCGGACTGAGGTGTGAAAGACGGCGGTCAGACGTCGGCCAGGGCGCGGGAGAAGATGTGCTCTTCCACCCAGCGGCCGAGGGCGCGATCGAGCGCGATGACGTCCTGCCCCGTGGTGTGCGGCATCACCTGACGCCGATGTCCCTCGTTCATCAGATACCACATCGCCGGGACCGCGATCTCGCCCTTCTTCTCGTTGGCGGGCGTGGACTCGTAGGACACGAAGTGGAATTCGCGCCCGCGGAGGACGACTCGGCGTTGTTCGCTCTTATGGGTCGACACGGAGGCTCGCTCGGCACGCGCGGGGCGGGAACGGTGGAAGCGCGCGCAAGGGCCACCGGGCGCGGGCGGGAGCCCGCGCAAGGGGAAAGATAACCTTATGGACCGTTCGAAGCCGGGCCGATCTCCGGCTCCATCGGCTTCTGTCCCGCCGTCCCACGTTCTCGCTGCCCTGCTCACTCCACCCGCAACGCCTCCATCGGCGCCACCCGCGAGGCCCGGATGGCGGGGATCAGGACCGATCCGGTCGCCACCAGCAGGAGGAGGACGGGGATCGCGGCGAAGGTGGCGGCGTCGACCGGGGCCACGCCGTAGAGGAGGGAGCGGAGGTAGCGGGTGAGGAAGAGCGCGGCGGCGAGCCCGACTCCGATCCCCGTGAGCGCCGGGGCGATCGCCTGGCGGAGCACCAGCAGCCGCACCGCGCCCGCATCGGCGCCGAGGGCGAGGCGGATCCCGATCTCGCGGGTGCGCTGGCCCACCACATAGGCGATGACGCCGTAGATCCCGACCGCCGCGAGCACCAGCGCCAGCAGCGCGAAGCCCGCCATCAGCGCCATCGTGAAGCGCTGCTCCTGCGTCGCTCCAGCGAGGACGTCGCTCATCGTCGCGATCTGAGTGAGGGGAAGATCGGGGTCGAGCTGGTGGACCGCCTGGGTGATCGGCGGGAGGAGTGCGCGCGGATCGCCGGTCGTCCGCACCACGAGCGTCATCGCCCGCCGGGGAGCGCCGAAGAGGTTCCCCCATTGATCGTGCGGGAGATACCAGGACCGCTTGACCGGAGTGGTGAGCGAGTTGTGGTGCGCATCTCCCACCACGCCGACGATGGTGCGCCAGGGCTGGGTTGGATCACCCATCCGGATGCGGTGACCGAGCGGGTCTTCTCCGGGGAAGTACTCGTGGGCGAGGGTCTCGTTGATGGCGATGACCGGCGCGCCGTCGGGGCTGTCGGTCGTGTTGAAGAAGCGGCCCCGCACGAGCCGCATCTTCATCGCCTCGAAGTACCCGGGGGTGACGACCTGCCAGTCGGCGGAGCGACCCGGTTGATCGGACGGCGTCGGCTTCCCTTCGATCATCATCCCGGCGTCTCCCATCTCGCTCGCGAGGGGGAGCAGCCGCGCGAAGCCGGCGGCGTTGACCCTCGGCATCTGTCGCACCTCGTCGCCCAGCCGGGTATAGAAGCCGTTCACGCTCTCGACGGTGCCGTAGCGGGCGGCGGGAAGGGAGAGCCGGAGCGTCAGCACGTTGTGGGCGTCGAAGCCGGGGTCGATCTGTTGCAGGTTCCGGAAGCTCTTGATGGTGAGTCCCGCACCGATCACCAGCAGCACCGCGAGCGCCATCTCCGCGACCACGAGCAGCGTGCGGCCCCGCCGCCGTTCGAGGCCGCCGCTCTGGCCCCGCGACCCATCCCGCAGCGCGTCGGAGAGGTCGAGGCGGGAGAGCCGCGCCACCGGGAGCAGCCCGAAGACGATCCCGGTCGCGATCGCGAGACCGAAGGTGAGACCGAGGACCGGCCAGTCGACGGCGAGCTCCGCGAGACGCGGGATGCTGGTCGGGGCCCGGAGCACCAGGAGCCGCACTCCCGCCCAGGCGAGCCCGAGCCCGAGCGCACCGCCGCTGAGACCGAGGATCAGGCTCTCGGTCAGCGCGAGCCGCAGGAGCTGGCCGGTGCCGGCACCGAGGGCGGCGCGGACGGCGACTTCGCGGTTGCGTCCGTCGGCGCGGGCCAGGACGAGGTTGGCGACGTTGGCACAGGTGAGGAGGAGCAGCAGCGCCACCGCCGCCGTGAGGACGAGAAGCGCTGGGCGGACCCCGCCGCTCACCTCTTCGATCAGGGGGACGGTGAAAACGGTGAACCGCATTGCGGCGGGATAGAGCCCCTCGGCGGTCCAGCGGCGGGCGAGCGCCTGCAACTCGCCGGTCGCGACCAGTGTTGTGATCCCCGGCTTCAATCGCGCCACGCCGTAGAGTCCGTGGTTGCCGCGGATCGGCGCGGCCCGCTCGGGCTGCAGCGGCTGGATGATCTGCGCCGGGGTCCGGCTCTGGAACTCGAGCGGAAAACGGAAACTGCGGGGCAGGACGCCGACCACCGTCGCCGACTGCCCGTCGATTTCGATCCCCCGGCCCACGATCGCGCGATCGCCGCCGTAGCGCCGCTGCCAGAGCTCATACCCCAGCATCACTGCTGGCGGGCCGTTGGGGGTGTCCTCCGCCAGGGTGAATGCCCGTCCGACGACCGGCGCCACGCCGAGCACGTCGAGCAGGTTCGTCGTCATCTGCATCGCGTTGACGCTCTCGGCGCTTCCCCCGCTGCCGGTGAGGGTCACCTCACCGTTGTTGGACCAGGCTGCGACGTCCTCGAAGAGCCGGTCCTGTCGCTGATAGCCGAGGTACTCCGCCTCCGAGAGCCAGGTCTTGTCGAAGTTGTTCCACCGGCTCCAGATGAGGGCCAGCCGCTCGGGGGCGCGGTAGGGAAGGGGCTTCAGGAGCACCGCGTTCACCACCGTGAAGATGGCGCTGGTGGCGCCGATGCCGAGGGCGAGGGTCAGGATCACGACGGCGCAGAAGGCGGGGCGGCGCGCCAGGGCGCGGAGGGCCAGGCGGAGGTCGTGGCGGAGCTCGGACATGGGAGATCCTTGGTCGGGACGAGGACGGGACCAAGGGTTGGACGGGGAGACGGTCCGGAGGGTTGCGGGGAGCTAGTGACCCCGCCAACTGCATGGTGTCTTCATCGATACGCATCCCGGCGGTTTGCCAGGCGGACTACGAGAACGAGCAGTTGCTTGTCTTCTATCAGATAGAGGATTCGAAAGTCTCCGACACGGACTCGGTAGAGCCCGTTCATATCCTTGAGCTTTTTGCAACCATCCGGCCGAGGGTCGGCCGCAAGCTGGTCGATCTCGCGCTCAATCCGACGGCGGTCCTTTTGCTGCAGTGCTTCAAGATCGCGCAGGGCCGCTTTGCTGAGGGAAACTGTGTACGACATCTGGTGTCTTCCTGGTCCCGGAGGCGGGGGTCGTCGCCCTGATCGATTCAGAGCCCGAGTCGCTTCTTGGCCTCGGCCCAGGGGATGCGCTCGTCGGATTCCGCCAGCGCTGCGCGTGCGGCGTCAACGTCAAGTTTGTCCTCGAGTGCTTCCAGTAGCTCGTAATCTTCCAGTGAGACCACGACCGCCACATCCTTGCCGTGGCGGTGCAGTACCACCCGATCTCGGCGTACCGAGACCTCGTTCAGGATCTCCGCGAACTTCTCCCTCGCCTTGCTGGCAGGTAGCCGCGTGGTGGTCATAGCCGACGTTCCTCTCTCCATCGCAGAAGGTCCGCCCCTGGGCGAAACCGGTCTTGATGGTCTCCCGGTCATTGCAGTGTGGCCGGCCCTTGCGTATGGCGACCGAAACGCCACCCGACGGGGCTCCAATAAGCGGCTCCGCAATGGTCGTACGACGGCTGTACGACATGTACAAGTTATACTATTCGTACTATTTGTCAACGGTGTGCGGGATACCTATT
This sequence comes from Gemmatimonadales bacterium, assembly GCA_044449625.1. Lineage (GTDB taxonomy): Bacteria > Gemmatimonadota > Gemmatimonadetes > Gemmatimonadales > GWC2-71-9 > CAMLHU01. The sequence continues at coordinate 8,150 of JBIOIC010000079.1, forward strand.
CGGAGGGTTGCGCGGGCTAGGTGGCCGCCGCGATCGCCTGGATCTCGATCAGGCAGCCGTGGCGGAGCTCTCCGGCGGGAACGACGGCGCGCGCCGGGCGGTGATCGCCGAAGAGCCGGGCGCAGACCCCGTTCACCGCGGGCCAGTGCTCGACGTTCGTCACGTAGATGGTGAGGGAGACGACGCGGGAGAGACCGCTCCCGGCGGCGGTGAGGATTGCGGCGACGTTCTGGAGTGCCTGCTCCGTCTGCGCGGCGGCGTCTCCCGGTGCCACGAGTTTTCTGGTCGCCGGATCGAGCGGGAGCTGCCCGGCGACGAAGACGAAGCCGCCGTGGACGATGGCCTGGGAATAGTGGCCAGCGGGAGGCGGGGCGTCGGGGGTGGTGATGGCGTTCATCGAAGCGATCCCTTCGGGTGCCGTCAGTGAGATGATGCAGTCTCGGGAGTCAATCGCAGTAGGCTCGTCCGCCGGGCATACACGCTGTCCCGCGTCAGGGGTACGGTCCAGCTTCCGTTCGCACGATACAGCGCCAGGAAGTCGTCGAAATGCGGGCTCAACGGATTGCCGGATTCACCCAGCGGCAGCGTGATCGAGAACTGGTCGGGATGCGCCCAGTCGAGCACAAACCGCATGCTCGGTCCGACGATGGTGGCGAATTTCCCGGTCGCCGGCAGGTAGCTGCGATAGCTCGCATCGAGCGTGGTCGGGTCGCCGCCGAGGGGGAAAGGCCCCCGGCTCAGATGCAGCCACCGGTCGAGGAACCGCACCGCTGCCAGCGGATGCCGGATGGTGAGGCTCTGCACCTCCCCCAGCGCGCGGCCTCCCGCCTCCCGAATGGCGGCGGTCATCGCTCGGCCCGCAATGTCATCGGCGGTCTCGACCACCGGGGTCCGATGGTCGTCGATCCAGGTCGCCACTTTCTGCGTGATCGTCGCATCGACGATCCCGTCGGCTCTCTCCCAATCGTTGCCCAGCTCGTCCTCGAAGAGCTCGCGGGTGAGATCTCGCCGCCAGTATTGATAGAGCGCCGCCAGCG
>JBIOIC010000080.1:0-9147 GCA_044449625.1 Gemmatimonadales bacterium
GACCGTGACGGCGCCCTGGGCCACCAGGCGTGCGGCGTGGGTCCGGGAGAGGTCGAGCTGGTCGGCGAGGAAGCGGTCGAGCCGGTCGCTCGCCGCCGTGGAGACGCTGAACCGGCGGATGTCGCCGAGGGGCGAGGTCAAGGCGTGGAGACCGACTCCGGCGCGGCGGCGCGCGCGCTGCGCTGGTCCTCGCGCCAGAGCGACCAAGCCAGTGCGAAGGCGCCGATCGTGACACCCATGTCCGCGACGTTGAACGTGGGCCAGCGAGCAGTGCCGACACCGACGTCGAGGAAGTCGACCACGCCCTGCGCGCTCCGCAGCCGGTCGATCAGGTTGCCGGCGGCACCGCCGGCGACGAGCCCGCAGGCCAGTTGGCGCAGCCGATCTCCGGTGCCGGCCCGGCGGGAGAGCCGCTCCAGGACCACGAGGGCCCCGAGCGCGATGAGGAGAAAGACCCAGCGGCTGGCGGGACCGACGCTCACGCCGAACGCGGCTCCGGGATTGTAGACGAGCCGCAGCTGGACCCAGTCACCCAGAAGCCGGAGCCCCGCGAAGGAGGCCAGGAACGCCTGCGCCGCGAGCTTGGTGGCCAGGTCGGCGAGAATGACCCCGGCGGCCACACCCGCGAAGAGCCGGCGTTCACCGGCGCTTGGCATCCTCTTCCTTCTCCTTGCAGTTGATGCAGAGCCGCGCGTGCGGCAGGGCGTCGAGCCGTTCGAACTGGATCTCGGTGCCGCACGATTCGCAGTGCCCGAATTTTTCCGGGTTGCCGTAGAGCCGGCGCAGCGCCTGGTTCACGTGCCAGAGATAGCGCCCTTCCTTCGACGCCATCAGGAACTGCTTCTCCCGCTCCATCGCGTCGGTGCCCTGGTCGGCCATATGGAAGGAATAGGACGAGAGATCACCATCGGCGCCTTGCAAGGTCGCATTGAAGGACTCGTCATAGGTCCCGAGCTCCTTCATCACGCGGGCGCGATCTTCGAGCAGGCGCTTCTCCAGATGGGCCATCTGCTTCTTGTTCATGGTATCCCAGGGGTATCGGGTTCGGCGGAGGCCACGGGGCCGGCACGGCGCCGCAGGCCCACGGTCACTGCATGTCCATCGAGCTCCAGCACCTGCTCGAACTCCGGGTGCGCCATCCGCCCGCCGAGCTCAAGCTCCCGGGCCAGGGTCTCGTCCTTCAGGAACAACTCGTGGTTCCGCGCGGCGGCCAGCACCGTTTCGGCGCCCGCCACGGCCAGGGTGATGCGATCGGTGTACGCAAAGCCGGCGTCGCGCCGGAGCCGCTGCACCCGGCTCACCAGTTCGCGGGCCAGGCCCTCGCTTGCGAGCTCGGGGCTCAAGACCGGATCGAGCGCCGCCACAAAGGCGCCCGCACTCTGGACCAGCCACTCGGAGGCGACCTCCCGCTCGATCACCACGTCTTCGACGCCGTACTCGAAGGTCTCCCCCTCAAACGCGACGCTCAATCCCCGCCCCGCCTCCACCTCCCGCATCTGACCGATGGAGAGACCTTCCAGCGCCTTCACCGCCTGCTGGGTCCGCTTGCCGTACCGCTTGCCCAGGGCCCGGAAGTTCCCCTTCACCTTGAGCCGCACCAGGGAGTCTTCCGAGGCCACCAGCTCGACCGCCTTCACGTTCACTTCCCGGGCCAGGAGCGGCAGGAGCGCATCGAACTCCGGCCCGAGCACCTCGGCCGGCACCGCCACCTTCATTCGCGCGAGCGGCTGGCGGACCTTCTGCCCCGCCTCATCCCGGGCGGCGCGCGCGAGCGAGGTGAGCGTGCGCACCGCCCGCATCGCGAGATCGAGTCCTCCGTCCCCCTGCTCCGGGGCGGCTTGAACGGCGGGAAAACTAGCTAGATGCGCCGATTCTGCCGTCAGGGCGCGGTGGAGCCAGTCCGCGGCGAAGGGAGCGGCCGGGGCCAGCAGCCGGGAGACCGTGACCAGGCAGGTGTACAGCGCCGTGAGCGCCGCCGCATCGGCGTCGGCATCGGGGGCCCAGAAGCGATCGCGATTGGTGCGAACATACCAGTTGGAGAGGTCGTCCACTACGAATTCCACCAGGGCCCGCACCCCCTGGGTGGCGTCGTAGGCGTCCCAGTGCGCGGTCACCTGCGCCACGGTATCGCGCAGCCGGCCGAGGATCCAGCGATCGGCGCGCGCATACGCGGGCGGGGTCGCCGCAGGCGTCCATTCGCCGGCGTAGAGCTGGAAAAACCCGTAGGTGTTCCGCAGCGTGTTCAGGAATCCGCCCGCCACCTCGGGGATCATCTTGCGGTCGAAACGCTTCGGCAGCCACACCTGACTGCCGGCCAGGAGCGAGAGCCGCACGGCATCGGCCCCGAACTCCCCGATCACCGCCCAAGGATCGACGGCGTTCCCGTGGGTCTTCGACATCTTCCGGCCCTCGGCGTCGAGGACCAGCTCGTTCACGATCACATTGCGATAGGCCGGCCGATCGTACGCGGCCGTCGCGATCGCCAGCAGCGAGTAGAACCAGCCGCGGGTCTGATCCACTCCTTCACAGATGTAGTCCGCCGGAAAATGCGACTCGAACTCGCGCGAATGCTCGAACGGGTAGTGCCACTGCGCGTACGGCATCGAGCCGGAATCGAACCAGGTGTCGATCACCTCCGGCGCGCGGCGCATCATCCCGCCGCAGGCACAGCTCCAGGTGTAGCCGTCGATGAACGGCTTGTGGGGATCGAAATCGGCCGGCTTGGCGCCGCCGACCCTGGCGAAGAGATCGTCGTACCCGCCGAGGACGTCGATGTGGGCGGGATCGGCTTCGCACACCCAGACCGGAAGCGGAGTGCCCCAATACCGGTCGCGGGAGAGGGCCCAGTCGACGTTGTTCTCCAGCCATTCGCCGAAGCGCCCGCTCCCGACCTCGGGGGGATGCCACGCCACTTCCCGGTTGAGCTCAAGCATCCGGTCCTTGACCGCCGAGGTGCGGACGAACCACGAATCGCGGGCGTAGTAGATCAGCTTGTGCTGGCAGCGCCAGCAGTGCGGATAGCTGTGGCGATGCGGCGTCGTGTGGAGCCAGCGGCCCAGTTCCTTGAGCTTCCGGATGATGAGGTCGTTGGTCGCCTTGTCGGTGACGAGCTTCCCTTCGAGCTCCGGCCAGGTGGTGCCCTGAAAGGTCCCGTCGGCTGCGACCGGACGGACCAGCGCCAGTCCATGTTCCCGGCCGGCGGCGTAGTCATCGGAACCGAAGGCGGGGGCCATGTGCACCAGCCCCGAGCCGTCGTGGGCGGTGACGAAATTGCCGGGGATGACGATCTGGTGCTTCTCGCCGTCGGGGAGCGGCACCACGTCGAGCGGGCGTTTGTAGCGCAGCCCGATCAGCGCAGCACCCAGGAATGGGGCACCATCCTGGGCCACGCCTTCTCCCAGGAGCTCCGCCGCCTTCTCCGCCCGCGCCACTGCCATCACGAAACGCCGCCCCGGATGCTTCGGCGCGGTGAACACCGCGTATGGAAGCTCCGGATGCACCGCCACCGCCACGTTGCTCGGCAGCGTCCAGGGCGTCGTGGTCCAGACTACCAGTTCCCGGCTCGAACCATCCTCGAGCGGGAAGGTCACGTAGATCGAGTTGTCCTGGATCTCCTCATAGCCGAGCGCCAATTCATGGCTCGACAACACTGTGCCGCAACGGGGGCAATACGGCAGCACCCGATGCCCGCGGTAGAGCATCTGCCGATCGTGCAGCCGCTTGAGCAGCGCCCAGACGGACTCGACGTACTCCGCGGTGCAGGTGATGTAGGCGTGCTCGTAGTCGAGCCAGTAACCGATGCGGTCGGAGAGCTTTTCCCATTCATCACGGTAACGGAAGACACTCTCGCGGCAGAGGGCGTTGAACTTCTCGACGCCGTACGCCTCGATGTCCTTCTTCCCGGAGAGCTTGAGGCTCTTCTCCACCTCGATCTCCACCGGGAGCCCGTGGGTATCCCATCCGGCGATCCGGGTGACCCGCTTTCCCCGCATCGCCTGGTAGCGGCAGATGAGGTCCTTGATGGCGCGGCTGAAAACGTGATGGATGCCGGGCTTGCCGTTGGCGGTGGGCGGACCCTCGTAGAAGACGAAGCCCGGACGGTCCCGACCCCGCTCCTGCACCGCGGCAAAGAGCCCCTCCGCCTTCCAGCGGTCGAGAAGCTCGCGCTCCAGGAGATCTGACGGGCCGGAGGGCCAGGCGGGATAGGCCATCAGGCCCCCGGCCGGTCTGGACGGAAGGTCATGCGTGACGCTTGAGGATCAATTCGGTCTGGACTTGGGCGCGGGTCTGCGCGCTCGCCTGGAGGCCCTCGACTTCGCCCATCTGCCGCTCCAGCAGGGCGCGGAAGTTGGCGAGGTACGACGCGAACATCCGGCTCGCCGCTTCGTGCCGCTCGCGGACCACCTTCTCCTGCTCCTGCGCCTGCTGCACCATCCGGAGCGCCTCCGCCTTCGCCTCCCGGATGACCGACTCGGCCTCCCGCTCGGCCTGCTGCTTGGTGTCGGCCCGCAACTGCTGGGCGGAGATGAGGGCTTCGTTCATCGCCTTCTCCCGCTCGCGGAACGCGCGCAACTGCTCCTGCAGACCTTTCAGCCGCTCCTCGAGCTGGCCCCGTTCCCGCAGGAGCCGGTCGAGCTCGTCGGCCAGGCGGACGCGGAAGTCGTCGACCTGCGCGCGGTCGTAACCGCCCAGGCCGCGGGTGAACTCCTGCGCGCGCACGTCGCGCGGGGTGAGATGGAACGCGTCGTCGGTCATCAGGTCCGCCCTCCGAACAGGATCGTGCCGAGCCGGATCATCGTGGCTCCTTCTTCCACCGCCGCGGGAAAGTCCGCCGACATCCCCATCGAGAGCTCGGGGAGGCGGTGACCCCGCCGTTCACCATCGTCACGCAACTCGCGGAGTGTCCGGAACGCGGCGCGCTGGATCGCCGGATCGCCGGTATGCTCCGCCATCGTCATCAAGCCCCGGACCTCGAGGCGATCAAGCGCGGCCACTCCATCGAGCAGGGCCCAAAGTCCGTTGGGTTCGACCCCGCCCTTCTGGGGTTCCGCCGAGCAGTTGACCTGCAACAGCACCGCCTGCCGGACGTTCGGAGCCACCCGCTTCTGGAGTTCCGCGGCGAGGTCCAGCCGGTCCACCGCGTGGAGGAGAGCGAAACGCCCCGCCGCGTGACGGACCTTGTTGCGCTGCAATGTGCCGACCAGATGCCAGGCGACCGCAACATCGGCGGTCTGATCCTGCTTCTCCAGCGCTTCCTGCACCCGGTTCTCCCCGACGGCGCCGATCCCCGCCAGCGCGGCCGCCCGGACCGCGTCAGGTCCGTGGGTCTTCGTCACGGCGACCACGGTGACGGGATGGGTCCACCCCGCCTTCGCCTGACGGGCCGCGATCGTCTCCCGCACCTCTGCCAAATTGCCAACGAGTCCGGGGAATCCCATAGCCGTTGAATTTACCCGGACTTACGCCGACACGAAAGCGTGCCGACCCGCCGGTCAACGGGATCGGGCGTGACTGGAGTCGATCGCGGGGGCGCCCCGGTTAAGCGAGGCCAGGATACTGGAGAGCTGCGGCGAGGGGGCCAAACGGGTGGCGACGGTGAGATTCCGGATCGCGCCGGCGAGATCCCCCCGCAACTGGGCGATGGATGCGAGGTAGGTGAACGGAAGGCCGAGGTTGATCGCAAGCCCCTCCGCCGCGGGGTCGAGCCCTTCGATCCCCGTCCGCACCAGGTCGCCATAGCGGTACGTCTGCCAGACCAACTGCTCGGTCAACGGCACATCCACCAGCGTCCCCGCGATCCGTCGACCGCCATAGCGCGGGTCGCTCGTATCCGGCGCGGCGGGCTGCAGCCGATAGGCCAGCCCCTGCAGCACGACGTGCTGATCGAGACCGAGGAAGTCCCGCCCGGTGGTGACGGCCCAGGCGAAGGGACGCCGCCCCAGATTCTGCTGCAGGATCCGGAGCAGGACGTACTGATTGGGATAGAGCTCCGTTCCACGATGCAGGATCTCGGTGACGGGACCGAGTTGCAGGGTGTCGTCGTGATCCACCGCCGTGAGCTGTCCGGCGATCCGCGCGATCTCCCCGTCGCTCATCGCGTGCAGCGGGCGATCGGGGCGCGCGGGATGAAGGCCGCGCCAGATCGGCGGTGCCGCCGCCTCGTCGAAGGGGCGCACCGGGAGGTCTCGCAGCTGGCGGACGTACCAGTCGGTGTTGGCGAGCGCCAGACAGACCACGGTCACGTCTTGCCGCACCCCTTCCACCTCCTGCAGGTACCAGAGCGGGAAGGTGTCGTTGTCCCCGTACGTTACCAGGATGCCGTAGGGAGGAACTGAATTGAGGAGATCGTAGGCGACATCGCTCGCCAAGGTCCGGTCGGGGCCCCGCCGCGTGGCGATGGGCCAGTTGAGGATCAGCGGAACGAGCGTCGCGGCTCCGGCGCAGGCGCCGAGCGCCCGGCGCCAGGGCGCCCGTTCGGCAAAGGCCCGCGCCGCGAGCCGGGCCAGCTGCATCCCGGCCCAGAGCCCCCAGACCACGAAGCTCACGACGAAGAAGTAGTCCCGCTCCCGCACCTCGTGATCGACGGCATCGGGAAAGCGGGCCGAGAGCTGGCTGAAGCCGGGCTTGAAGTTCATGTAGGCGACGAGCCCCAGCCCGGTCACCAGCCAGAGCGTCGCGAAGAACCACCACCCCGCCCGATCCGACCGCCAGTGCGCCCGCGCGCCGAATGCTCCGAGGGAGGCGAACATCACCGCCACCACGGCCCGGAGCCACTCCGCACGCGCGATCCCCCACTGCCAGATGAAATACTGGGCATAGTTGGTGAGCTGCAGCCCGATGACGGCGAGCGAGCGGCCCGGATTGGTGGCGCCGTGCAGGACGGTCGGATCGTCGAACGGCGTCCGCACCGGGTACTGGGTCCGTCCGATCACGCCGAAGAGCCGACCCCAGCTATCGGGCTCCGCCTCATTCAAGACCGGGTGCTGACCCGAGCGGATCAGCAGGAACAGGTAGGTCGACACGCCGAGCACCGCGAGCAGGAGCGCAACGAGGGCGAACTCCTCCCGGCGCTGACGCCAGGCGAACGCCGCGGCGGCCACGAAGCCCACGGCGCCGACGGTACCGAGCACGACGCTCCCGAGTCCGATCCCGACCAGCAGGGCCCAGATCCCAGCGACGACTCCGACCTCGGCCCATTCTCCCCCGCTCTCGGCGGACGGAGCGGCGTGGAGCGTGGCCGCCAGGAAGGCGATCACCGCCGGACCGGCGAGGAGCGCCAGGAGATGGTTCCCCACGGTGAGCGCAAGGAGGTAGACGATCAGAAGGAGGGTGCGCGGAGCGTGCGCTTCGCCGCGGAGCTCGCGCCACCGGAAGGTAAGCCACGCCATCACCCCGATCATCGCCGTCGCCACGGCGTAGATCTCGGTCTCGTTGGAGTTCTGCCACTGGGTGAAGGTGAAAGCCCCGACCAGCGCGGCAAGCGCGGCCCCCGCTTCGGCGCCGCGTCCATTCCCCAGCAGGGCGTCCCGTCGGAGCGCCTCGTGGACCGGAAGCGCGAAGAGCGCCGCTGTCGCCGCGCCTCCCACTGCCGAAAGCAGATTGACCCGCCAGGCGAAGGTGCCCCAGGGGATCAGGGCGGCCCAGACGTGCGCCAGCAGGACGAAGAGTGGTGTCCCCGGCGGGTGCGGGATGCCGAGCCCCTTGGCGGCGGCGAGGAACTCACCCGAATCCCAGAGTGTCACCGTGGGCGCGAGGGTCAGCAGATACCCGGCGAACACCGCCGCGAAGACGGCGGCGGCGACCCGCATCCGGGCGCCCGGCAGAGGGACGGTGGTCATCCGCCCGCAGCCACCTGGGCCGGCGTCAGGCCGAGGCCATCGAGATCGGGAGGCCAGGGACCGTCCAGCAGGTCGTGGACCTGCTCGAAGGTGAGCGCGCGAACCAGCTTGCCGTGGCAGGCGAGCGACACGGTCGCGGTCTCCTCCGAGATCACGAGCACCAGTGCGTCGGTCTCCTCGGACAGGCCGAGCGCGGCGCGATGACGGGTGCCGAGGGAGCGATCGGCCACCGGATATTGCGTGAGCGGCAGGATGCACCCCGCCCCGACGATGCGATCGCCGCGGATGATCACGGCGCCATCGTGGAGGGGGGAGTACGGTGTGAAGATTGTGGTGAGCAGATCGGCGGAGACCGCGGCATCGAGGGGCGTGCCGTTCCCGAGGTACTCATCGAGCGCCGCGTCCTTCTCCAGCACGATGATGGCGCCGGTGGCGTTGCGCGCCAGTCGCTCCACGGCGTCGCCGACCGCTTCGGTGACGCGGTCGACGCTTCCGGCGGAGAACGCCCGGAAGAAGGGAGACTGCCCCAGCCGCGCCAGCGCCTGGCGCAGTTCCGGCTGGAAGACGACGACCACCGCGAAGGCGCCGTAGGTGAAGACGACGCCCAGCAGGTAGGTGATCATCGTGAGCTTCAGGGCAAACGCGGCCAGGTAGGCGAGGAGCAGGACCAGCAATCCGAAGACGATCTGGAGCGCCCGGGTGCCCGCGAGGAACCGGAGCGTCCGATAGATCAGGAACGCCACCAGCGCCACCTCGAACAGGTCCCGCCAGGTGGGATCGAGGAAGTGCAGCGGCGTCAGGGACACTAGGGGGCTCCGAGGGCGTGGGCCACCGCGAGCGCGTCACGGACGGCGGCGGGTTCGTGGACCCGGAAGAGCCGCGCCCCCCGTTCGTGGGCGAGGGCGCAGGCGGCGGCGGTGGCGCGGTCCCGATCGCCGATCTCCCGGCCGGTGATCTGTCCCAGGAAACGCTTGCGGGAGGGTCCGACGACGACGGGGCGGCCGAGCCCGCCGAGCGCGTCCAGGCCATCAAGCAACAAGATATTCTGCGGCGCGGTCTTGGAGAAGCCGAATCCGGGATCGATCGCCAGCCGCTCGGCCGGGATCCCCGCGGCGGCCGCGCGCGCGACCGCTGCCGCCAGCTCCCGCGCCACCTCGACCACGATCCCGTCGGGATACTCGGCGTGATCGAACGACGCGAGCTCGGTGAAGCTCCCGCGCGAATGCATCAGGACCACCCCAGCGCCGGCCTCCGCGGGGATCCCGGCCGAGCGGCTGGCGATCGATCCCGGATTCGGCTTCTCCAAGAC
>JBIOIC010000081.1:0-9110 GCA_044449625.1 Gemmatimonadales bacterium
CCTCCGGGACCGCGCACTTTCCCCGGAGGAGCAGCGCCCCCCCCGCTCCACCGGTCCATCCCTTTCCGCGCCCGAAGCTCAGCACGCTCACTTCCGCCAGGGCGCCCAGCGGAGACCCATGCCACGATCCTCCCGCTCCCTGCGCCGCATCTTCGATGAGGGTGGCGCCCGCGTCGGCCGCACATCGGGACACTGCATCCCACTCCGGCGGCAGGCCGTACAGCGAGACGACGACCGCCGAAGTGGCGCCGCACGCGAAGGCCCGCCGGAGCGAATCCGGGTCGGGGCCGAGCGTGTCGGGATCGAGGTCGTACAGCGCGAGGGGCCGCCGCGCCCCGACTGCGGCCGTGGCGATGTCGAAGCACCCGTACGCCGGAAGGGCCACCGGCCCCGTCGTCCGCGTCGGGGACGCGACCGCGTGAATCGCGAGTTCGAGCGCCTGGGTACCGCTCCCGGTCAGCACGGCCTCGTTCGCCTTGTATCGCAACTTCAGCTCTCGCCGCAAGGCGGACCGCGGATCCGTGCCGAGGCCGAGCGCCGCACGGGCCCCGAGCCCGAGGGCCGACATGGAAAGAGGTGAATACACCGGCGGTTGACGATGCCACGGCACCCGCCGGGCATTCGAGGTCATTGCGCGGGCGGCGACCAGGGCCGTTCCCTCACGGAAGCTGGCGCGCGATCGGCGGACCCAGTCGGTTGGTGACCAGCAATGGAAGTCGACGCCAGCACGCGGCAGCGAGCTTGAACACCCGGCGGTCGGGGGACGGCGGCGCGGTCACGGCGCTCGGGCTCCATTGTCCCCACGGAAGAGGACGATCCGTCCCGCCCCACTGCCGTTTGAAGGCGTGCGTCCCGCCGTCCGGCGTGCACCGTCCGAAGTCGAACCGGTGCCCGCCAGAGGCGATCACTTGCTTCATGAACGCCCAGTAGAGGAGCATGTTGGGCGCGACCCGGCTCGCCGACTTGAGGGATGACGCCCACGTCATCTCGAATTCGCCGCGCCACAGGAACCCGCAGCCCGCCGCGACCGGGTGACCGCCGTGGTACACCACTCCAAAGAGCACACTGTCACGCAGGCGCGCGGCAATGTGGTCGAAGAATTGCGCCGGGAGCACCGGCGTACCGAGGGATCGCATGTTGCGGGAAAATATCTCGTAGAACGCCTCACGTTGATCCGGTCCGAACCGGACCTCGCAGTCTTCCTTCAACGGGCGGCGGATCTGGCTCCGCAGCTTCGAGGGGAATCCCTGCCAGAGCAGTTCCGGAGTCGCCGGCAGGTCGAGCTGGACCGTGACCTTTCGGGTCGACATACGGGTTCCCCCCGCCACCGGGACCCGGGTGCGCAGTTCCAAGAGGTCGGCGCCGGAACGATTGGCCTCGGTGACCGCGGCCTCGGTCAGCGCGGTGACCGCGGCGGGTGTGCCGACCGGTCCACCCCCGTTGAGGAACGGGAGCGATATGAGGTAGTGGCCGAAGAGCGCACTCCGCACCCGCACCAGCGGCAATACCCCTTCCCACTCCCCCGTCGGCCCGAGCGCGAGGTACGGGATCCACTCGTGGCCCAGCACGTCGGTCATCACCTCGCGCCAGGCCGATAGGTGGCAAAACGAGCTGTCGGGAGTCTGCATCACCACCGAGTCCCACGTGCTCGGGATGACCTCGCACCGCATCACGCTGGTCATAGAGTCCCCATCGTCTCCTTGATCGCCGTGAACCGGAACTCCTGCAGCAGCCGTCGAAGCCGGGGCACCGTGCGCGCCAATCCGCCATAGTGCCGCACGCGGGTGGCCCATCCGACCGGCAGACGCGGCTGTTCCGGATCGAGCTCCCACGGGTGGATGTAGAAGGTCCCCGGCACGCCTCTCACTGCACAGGCATGGAGGGCCGCCCGTACCAAGGCATACGGGAAGAGCCGGAAGTACGCACCGCCACCCGCCGGCAGACGGAAGCCGCACAAATCCAGAGTGGCGGGCGGCATCTCGCCGAGCCTGCCGCTCGGACGATCGAGCCAGTGCGGATCCCGCCGGCCCCCGGGGTACCCATAATGTCCGCCGGGCCTGCGCACCGGGAACAGGCTCGAGTCATACCGGTATCCCTCCTCGGCGAGGATATCGAGCGCCCATTCGCGGCCCGGGACGATCGAGAAACTCGGGGCCCGGAAGCCCATGACCGCTGCGCCGGTGATGTCCTCAAGCTCCCGCTTGGATCGGCGGGCGGAATCTCGGAACTCGGCGGGGGTCTGGTCGGTCACGCGCCGATGGTCCCAGCCATGGGAGGCGATTTCGTGACCGGCGCCGGCGATCGCCCGCACGAGTTCGGGACGTCGTTCCGCCAGCCAACCAAGCACGAAGAACGTCCCTGTCGCACTCGCCGCATTCATCAGATCGAGAAGCTCCCGTACCCCGGCCGTCACCCTGGATTGGCGCGTTGCCCATTCCGTCCGGGCCACGAACGGCTCGAGGGCCGAGACCTGGAAGTATTCCTCGACATCGACGGTGAAGTGGTGGCGGAGCACGGCCCCAGTGGGAGGCAAGCCGCGTGCCCGCCCGTTGTGGTGGCCAACGATCGTGGTTGTGGCCCCAACGCCACAGGACGGAGCGCGCCCGGAAGCGGGACATCCTCCCGGGTGGTGGCACCACCTATGCGATGGAGGGCGCGAGTGGACACCTCGACGCTTCACACACGCATCGGCCTCATCGCCGACATCCACGCGAACGACGCGGCGCTCGCCGCGGTCCTGAGCGCGCTCTACGCGGACGACGTCCGGGAGATCGTTGCCCTGGGCGATCTTGTGGGATATCACATTCGAGCCCGGGAGACCCTCGCCCTTCTGCGCGGCGCTCACGTTCACTCCGTCGCGGGCAACCACGATCTGATGGCGGTGGGCGGGCTGCCCCTGGAAGGGGGGCCGAAGGCGGTCCAAGCGATCAGGGATACCCGAGCGACCCTCACCCCGGAGGACGCCGCATTTCTGCAAGGACTCCCCGCTGAGCTCCGCCCCGCCCCGGCGGTGCTCTGCGTCCATGGAGCGCTCGGTAACCCCACGCGCCGCCTGAACGAGTACTGGGAATTCGCGGCCGAGGCCGCGCGCTTGCGGGTGCTTGAACCGGAGGTGAGGATCTGCTGCTTCGGTCACACTCATCTACGGCGCGTCGTATCGGTGCTCCGCGACGGAGGTATCGTCGGATACACCGGTGCGCAGGTGCAGCTACCCGACAACGCGCTGACGTTTATCAACCCCGGAACTGTCGGTTATCCACGCGATGGGGATAAGCGCGCCGCCTACGCGATTCTCGATCACCGGGCGGGCACCGTGTCCTTCCATCGGGTGCACTACGACTTGGCAACGACCGTTGCGGGGCCGCAACAGATGCGGGCGGGCGGACGCGCCTGGGCGTGGCTCAACCGGGCGAGGCAGTTGGCCACCACGGCTGAGGCCCACCCCCAGAGGAAGCATTCGTGACGGACCACCGTCCCATCCTGGTCACCGGCGCGGATCAACACCAGGGGCTTGCGGTGATCCGTGGCCTCGGCCGGGCCGGCATCCCCGTCATTGCCGCCGGGGCCAGCGGCCGGAGCATCGGCTTCTATTCCCGGCACGTGATCCGCCGGGCGCAGTATCGCTCTCCATTCGATCAGCCCGGCGGGTTCCGCGAGGACATCCTTCGACTGGTAGCGGAGAGCCGCCCCGCAGTCATCATCCCGGCCGTGGAGACCACCCTGGTGCTCCTGAACGAGCTCCGGCCGGCTCTCGATCGATATACGGCTCTCGCCGCGCCGCCATACCACGTCCTCGAATTGGCCCTCGACAAGTGTCGCACCTTGGCCCTGGCGGAGCGCCTCGGCGTTCCCGTCCCCCGCACGGTCCGCGGCGCCACCACCGATGAGATCGTGGCGCGCGTGGCGGAACTCCGGCCGCCGTTCGCCATCAAGCCGCGTGGCAACGCGCTCCACCTCTCCACCGCAAACTCCCTGGGGTTTAAGTCGCGCTATGCCGCCGATCGCGATGAACTCCGGACCCTTCTCGCCCCGCACACCGGGGACGCGCCGGCCCTCCTGGTGCAGGAATACGCTCCCGGCGTCGGCCGCTGCGTGGCGGCAGTGTGCGACCGCGGCCGACCCCTAGTGATGTTCCCGTACGAGAGGATCCGGGAATACCCCCTGAGCGGCGGCGTCAGCGTCCTGCGAAGGAGCATTCCGCTCGACAGACAGCTCGCGGGGTACGTGGAGGCCTTGCTGCAGGAAATCCGCTGGCACGGGATCGCGATGGTCGAGTTCAAGTACGACCCGGCAGCTCGCCGCTACACGCTGATGGAGATCAACGGCCGATTCCAGGCCTCGACCGCCTTGAGCCTCGACGCCGGACTCAACCTCCCGCACCTGGTCGCCTGCCTGTTCGCGGGGCGGCCACTCCCCGCCATTGGTCGGTTCCGCATCGGCGTCACCGAACGCTGGCTCAGGGGCGATCTCTTGGCCCTGCGGGACGGGTGGCGCGCGCGCGGCGGAGCCCCAGCGTGCACCCGCGCACCGTTCCCCTCGAAGACCAGGCTGCTCTGGCAGTGCTTCCGCGACTTCCGGCCCGGCATCCGGTACGATGAATTCAAGCTGGATGACCCGCGGCCGGGATTCGTGGAACTGGCGTCCTTGGGCAAACTGGTCGCGGGGTGGATCATCGACTGGCTGATCGGATGCGGACGTCAGCTCTGCCGGGGTCTGTCGGCGAGGGCGAGCGCGAGCTCTTCCGCGCAACGCGCGATACGCGCGTACACGTCACCGAAGATCTCCTCGGACTGACCCACCGGATCGGCAATCTCCCGAGACTCGATCGGGGCCGGGTCGAAGTCCCCGAGCAGGAGCACCTCGTTCCGCCGGCGACCGTAGATCCTGCATATCGCACGCCGCTGTGCCGCGTTCATGACCACGATCACGTCGGCCGAGCGAGCGGTGTCCACGGTGATCGTCGTTGCGCGATGCGTGGTCAGGTCCACCATCCGCCGCCGGGCCGCCGCCACCGCCTCTCGCGGGGAGGGTGGACCAGCCCCGAGGAATCCCGCCGACCGCACCCGGATCCCGAACGGGGTCAAGGTCCGCGCGAGTAACTGCGCGGCAAAGGGGCTGCGGCAGAGGTTGCCGTGGCACAGGACCAGGATGTCCCGGACCGATCGGCAGCGACGAAGCGCGTTGCGCGCCGCCCGCCGCCGCAGGCCGTGAAGCATCCGTTCGGGCGCGCCTCGCATCGCCGTCAGAACCCCAGCCACCATTCCCCTTCCAGGCGCGACAGCAGGCCGCTGCCGCGACATATCGCTTCGAGAACCTGCGGGTGGTTCGACCGCACCAGCATCCACGGACCTTGACGTGTGAAAACGCATCCACGCTGCGCCAGCGCGGCGCTGGCGGCGGGATCCAGCCGGCCGGCGAGCGCCACGATCCGCCGGCTGCGGGCATGCCGGGCCAGCAGCGCCAGGATCCGCGGATAGTCGTTCGGCCGGCACCCGATCTGAACCACCTGCCCCACTCCCCCGGAATTGCGGCAATAGACGAACCATCCGATCGCTCGGCCGCGGCGGTCGCGCACCAGCACTTTCTCCAGTTCGCCGTAGTGGCGCTTCCGTTCGAGATGGTCGAGGAGCCGCGCGAGCGTTTCGGCGTCGTACTGCGGACAGAGCTCCCACGCCTGGAGCACTTGATCCATCTCAGGGAGATGCCGTGAAATCGTGAGCGGCTCCATGGCGTCGCCGGGTGGGGCGGGCGGGAGCGTGTGGAAGGCGTCGATCATCGCGCAGACCGGGCGAGTCAGGTAGGCGAGGGCTCGGCCCGCCACGCCTTGGGCGAGGTGGCTGGCGCCGTAGCGGGCCGGTCTGAGCGGCATCGTCCAGAAAAGACTGTACGGCAAGGCCACCACGCCGCCCACTCGTTCCCAGAGCACCCGAGCCGCGTCATTCGCGGTATCCGAGAACGCCAGGTCGTGTGGCCCGTCCACGAACGCCCGCGCGAGGTGCAGGCCCGGCAGACCCGTGGTCCCCGGGCGGACCATCAGTTGAGTCGCGACCGCGGCGCGGAGAGGCTGGCCCCGCAGCCGGAACCGGCGCACGACCACACCGAGAAACCCCGCGACGGATCCCCCCGTGTCCTCATACACCAAGGAGGGCAGATCCGCGGCGGCCCACGGCGCGTCGAAGAAGATCCGCTCGACATATGCCGCGAGTTCGTCGGGGGTGCCATGCTCGCTCTTGCGAAACACCTGCTGCCGGAGTGCGACCACGTCGGGAATGTCACTGCGACGGAATGGACGTACCCGATCGGCCCCCGTTGTTGACGGCGCAGCCACCCTGTTCACCGCGGGTGTACCGGCTCCCCGGCCCAAGGCAGGATGCGCACAGGACAAGGATCAGCCTCGCGCGGGCACCGAGGCCCAATGCAGGCAAACACTGCTGCGCCGGAGTCCCGGCAGATCGAATTCATATCGCGTGATGTTGCCGCACTGCCGCCATCCGGTCCGGTCGGCCCAGCCTCGCGCGGCGGAGTTCTGCTCGTAAATGTGGGTCAACAGACGCGACACCCCGGCCCGTCTGGCTTCCCTGTACAGTGCGTACTCGAACTGCGTCGCCACCCCCTTCTGCCGCGCCGCCGGGAAGGTGAACAGATTTTCCACCTGCCCCCATTGGGGGCGAAGTGGGGGATACATCCCTGCCCACGCCTCGAGCGTTCGAAGCTGCGGAGCGTCGGGCCGGGTGAGCAGCCACTGCACACAACGAGGGCCGTCTTCACCCAGCCACACGTAGGCCCGTCGCAAGCCGTGCCTCCAAAACCGAAGGCCGGAGTTCAACTGGTCGGCGTCAACGCCGGCGTGTTCCTCGAGCAGGGGGAGGAGTTCTTCGGTCACCGGGGTTAGCGGGATATCGGGCGGCGGCGGGGCTTGATCGAGGTCGACCCGGTACCGGGCCCACCTCCGGACCCGCACCCGGGTGGGGATGACCGCCGCGAGCGCATGCAGCGTCGCGGCGGCGAATGCAAGAAGAGCGGGGGTCGCCTCCCAGCAGTATGGGCCGACACAGAGCCACTCACCGACGTCGAGATCCAAGGTATTCGCTCCCGGTCAGGCAGCAGAGTTGTGCTTTTCCGGCCGCGCATTGACCCCGGCACTTTCCTGGGGATCCGGCGACCGATCTCGGGGTTCACGTGGTGCGGTGGAGGCTCATGCCCGGGTCTATGTTGCAAGAAGGGGCCCGGCCAGTACCGATCCGAACGGATTCGCCGCCTAGCATACTTAGGGACCAGTCGCAAGGAGAGTCGCGGCGCGCCCGCGACGGGTGAGGCGTCCGCGCATCAGGTATCCGCTTCAACCGGGCGGGCGCCGCCGGCTGGCGGCGGGGCAGGACCCTCGGGAACGGTGCACCGTTTGCATCCCGGCAAGGTCGCCTATGTCAACGATCTCCTCCCGTACCCCGGCCCTGGGGTTAACCCTCGTCGTCACCCTGCTCGCCGCGTGCCAGCTCGACAAACTCGTCGACGCGCCGACGGGAAGGGGTCCCGGCACGCCGACGGATGTCCATCTTGCGTTCCTGACGACGCCCCCCTCCACCGTCGCCGGATCGGCAATCACCCCTGCCGTCCGGATCGCTGCCGAAGATGCGACCGGTCATCCCATCGAAGCGTTTTCCGGAACGATCACCGTCGCGCTCGGTAGCGGCCCCGCCGGGTCTTCGCTCAGCGGTACCCGATCGGTCACTCCGAACGCTGGGATCGCGACGTTCCCCGATCTGAGCATCTCGAAGGCCGGAACGGGTTATACGCTGACCGCAAGCGCGAGCGGCGCGTCCGGTGCCACCAGCACCCAATTCGCCGTGGAACCGGGCCCCGCGGTCCGACTGCGCTTTACCGTCCAGCCCTCCGACGCCACGACCGGGAACGACATCCGGCCCGCGGTACAGGTCAGCGCCTACGATGCCTTCGACAACTCCGTCGGCGGGTTTTCAGGGGCTGTGACCGTTGCGCTCGGGCACGACGGAAGCGTGCTGGGCAACGCCCGGCTCTCCGGTTCGACATCGGTCGCCGCCGTCAGCGGGGTCGCGACGTTCAGCACCCTGAGCCTCGACGAGGCGGGCTCCGGTTACACGCTGACGGCAGCGTTCACGAGCGGCCCCCCGGCGGTCACCAGCGCCCCCTTCAGCGTCGCGTTGACCCTGGGGCCGCCGCCGGCGACCGCGCTCGCCTTCGTGAGTCAGCCCGGGCCGACAACGGCGGGAAGTCCGCTGGCACCGGGAATTCAGGTGGCAGCTCGCGACAGCACCGGACACACGGTGGTTGGGTACACCGGTGCCGTGACGGTGACGCTCGCCGGCAATTCGGGAGGGGGAGTGCTCTTCGGGACGCGCACGGTTTCCGCCGTCAACGGCATCGCGACCTTCAGCGATCTGAGTCTGGAGAAGGCCGCCGCGGGGTTCACGCTCGCCGCTTCCGCCGTCGGGCTCAGCGGCACCACCAGTTCTCCGTTCGTCGTCTCACCCGGGACGGCGACGCAGCTGGTGTTCAGCGTCCAGCCGAGCGCCGCCGGGCTGCTGTCGACCATCCAGCCCCCCGTGGGGGTCCTGGCCTACGATTCCTGGGGCAATCTCGCCATCGGGTTCACGGGACCGATCCACGTCGCCCTGGGACGCGACGTCAGCCTCCTTGGTAATGCGCACCTGTCGGGAACGGTGGTGGTCCAGGCCATCGCGGGCGCGGCAATGTTCTCGGATCTCTATGTGGACGAGATCGGAGCCGGTTACACCCTCACGGCTGCGCTCGGTCAGGGGCCCCCAGCGGTCGAGAGTGCTCCGTTCAGCGTGCTGGTGCTCTGATGGCCGCCCCGAATTTCAGGCCCGCCAGGGCTTCCGACGACCGATCGACTCGAGCGGCCGGCCAGGCCCCCCTCCCCCGGACCTCAGCCGCCTCCAGCGGACAACCCCGACCTCGGCTGATCTTCGACGGCGAGGAACCGCCGCCCAAGCATTCACCGCGTATGCTGTTGGGGATGCTTCTGACCCTCGCGATCGGAATCGCGTGGTTGATGCATACCCCGGCACCCCCGGTGACGGTATCCGCCACCGATCCGGCGCCGGTGGCCGCGC
>JBIOIC010000082.1:0-9100 GCA_044449625.1 Gemmatimonadales bacterium
ACCCGCACCCGAGGATTCCATGGCCCGATCCCCCAATATCAAGGCCGAGGCGAAGCAGCTGGTGGAGCAGCTGCCGGAGCAGGCGTCGTGGGATGATGTGATGTACGAGGTCTACGTCCGGCAGGCCATCGCGCAGGGCAGGGCGGCGGTGCGTGAGGGCCGGGTGGTGCCGCACGACCAGGTCTTGGCCAAGGTGCTCGGCAGCCGCAAGTGACGGTGGTCTGGTCGGTGCGCGCGGTCGGGCACCTGGAAGCGATCCACGGGTACATCGCGCAGAGTTCCGCGCTCTACGCTTCCAGCATGATCGAACGCCTCCACGCCCGCGCCGGGCAGTTGGAGGCGTTTCCCGATTCTGGCCGACCGGTCCCCGAGGACAGGGGAGCAGGTGCCCGCGAGATCTTCGAGCATCCGTATCGTATCATCTATGAGACTCAAGGCAGTCAGGTCGAAGTCCTTGCGGTGCTTCACATGCGGCAGGAGGGTTAGGACGCTCTTTCTTCCCCCCCTTCTCCCTTCTCGTTTCTCCTCCGTCACGTCTCCCCCCGCTTCATCCCATACAACGCCCGGTCTGCGGTGCCAATAGTTGTGTAACCCTCGCGCGCGGAAATGATCCGCGAGGGCCCGGCCTCCGGCCGGGCCTCACGGCGTGTCAATGGAAATCGCGATCACGGCCGGGCCGGAGGCCCGGCCCTCGGCGTCATTCCCCCCGCTTCATCTCATACAACGCCTTGTCCGCGGCGCCGAGCAGGGGCTCGATCGCCGTGCCGTCGCGGGGATAGAGGGCGACCCCTCCGCTCACCGTGACCGGGGGCCCCTCGGCATCGGCCGCCAGGTGTGAGCGGATGCGCGCCGCCACCTGCCGCGCCTGATCGAGGTCGGTCTCGGGGAGGATCAGGGCGAACTCGTCGCCGCCGAGGCGGGCCGCCGTGTCGATGGTGCGGGAGTTCGAGCGGATCGCGCCGGCCAGGCGGCAGAGGGCCTGGCTCCCGACCAGGTGCCCGTGCTTGTCGTTGATCTTCTTCAGGTGATCGAGATCGAAAAGGATCAGGGCGAAGGGGCGTTCGGTGCGGTTGGATCGCTCCAGTTCGGTCTCGATGGCGGAGATGAGTTGTCGATAGTTGGCGAGCCCGGTCAGGGGATCGGTCACGGCCAGCTCGTGGAGCTGCGCGGTCGCTCGGCGCCGCTCCGCCACCGCGGCGGCGAGGACCAGGATGGTCACGTCGGTCACTGCCATGAACGACTGCAGGACGAGGAGGGAGTCGTTGAGGGGGGAGAGCCCGGAACCGGCCGACCGCCGGATCATCTCCCAGACCGCGATGGCGGCGACGACGACCACCGCCGTCGCCGCCTCCCGGGGACCGAACCGGACGGCGATCCAGATGAGGGGGGGCACCGCGAGGAAGCCGAGGGTATGGCCGCCGGTGACGTCGAGGGTGAGTCCGCCGAAGGCCGCGAGGCTCACCACCACGATCGTGGCCGCGCCGGCGAGCGCCTCGATCCGATGGGTGCGGGTCCAGGTGGTCCGCTGGTCCACCCCCCAGAGGATGAGGGGCGGGGCGACGATCAGCGCGCCGGAGAGATCGCCGAGCCACCAGGTGAACCAGATGTCGCGGAACTCGCTCCAGCGCGCCATCCCCGCGACGGCAAGGGTCGTCACACCGATGGTGGCGGAGATGGCTGTGGCGCCGAGGGCGGCGAGGATGGCGTAGCGGATCGCCGTCTCGCCGGAGTCGAAGGCGGCGGCCCCGTTGGCCCAGCGCCGGACCAGCGCCGCGCCGACCACCGCTTCGAGGGTATTCCCGACCGCCACCGCGAGTGAGGTGGCGACCCCTCCGGTGGTGGTGAAGTTGACCACGACGGCGCCGAGGAAGATCGCAGGCCAGACCCCGGTGCCGAAGAGGATGCAGGCCGCCAGTGCGATCCCGGTCGGGGCCCAGACCGGTGAGGCGCTCGGATTCACGATGCCGAGGCGCAACCCGAACTTCCCCGCCACGACGTAGATGAGGAAGAGGGCGATCAGGGTGAGGATCCGGCGCTTGGTCGGCATGGATCTCCCGGCTTGGAGGTCGCTATCCGCTACCCGTTATCCGAGTGCGCATTCGGAATCTCGTTACTTTGCCGTCCCGTGCCGCCGAGAGATCCTTCGCTCCGCTCAGGATGACTCCGCTGGCGTGCTGAGGCCGGAGACGTATCATTCGCAGCACGCAGCACGCAGCACGCAGCACGCAGCACTTGTCACGCGTCACTCGTCACGCGTCACTCGTCACTCGTCACTCGTCACCTTCCCGAGCCGATATGTCCACCCTCACATCTTCCGGCAATATCACTCCTTCCGCCGCCGCCACGTACACTAAGGCGATCCTCGATCTTTTGGGAGAGAGGGATCCCCTCGCTGTGATGCGGGACACACCGGGCCAGATTGAGGCCCTGGGGCGGGGACTGGTTCAGGCCACGTTGGTTAAGCCTGAGGCCCTCGGCAAGTGGTCGATGCGCCACGTCGTCGCGCATCTCGCCGATTCCGAGCTGGTCGGCGGGTGGCGGCTCCGGCTCATCCTCTCCCACGAGACTCCCCCGCTGCGAGGATACGATCAGGATCTCTTTGCGGCGCACCTCAAGTACGACGGGATCTCATTCGCCGAAGCCCTTGCCGACTTCTCGGCGGTGCGGCGGGCCAACCTCCGGCTCTGGACCGATCTCACCCCAGCAGAGCTTGCGCGCTTCGGGCGCCACGCCGAGCGGGGGGAGGAGAGCCTCGATCATATGCGGAAACTCTACGCCGGCCACGATCTCGCGCACCTGAATCAGCTGAAGCGGGTGAGAGCGGTGGTGGCGGGGAGTTAGTAGCTTTGGGCTATCAGCTATCAGCGACAGCCGACCCGAGACTCACGACCCGCGACCTGCGACCCCAATGGGCAAATCCCGCCTCGAAGCCTTCAGTGACGGTGTCATCGCCATCATCATCACGATCATGGTACTGGAGTTGCACGTCCCCCACGGTGCTGAGCTCGGCGACCTCGGGGCACTCTGGCCCGTCATCCTGAGCTACGTGCTGAGCTTCATCTACGTCGGGATCTACTGGAATAACCACCACCACATGTTCCACCTCGTCCATCGGGTGACCGGCGGAATCCTCTGGGCCAACCTCCATCTCCTCTTCTGGCTCTCGCTCACCCCGTTCGTGACCGCCTGGATGGGGGAGAATCACTTTGCTCCGGCGCCGACCGCCCTCTACGGAGTGGTACTATTCATGGCGTCGATCGCCTATTGGATACTGCTGCGGCGGATCCTCGCGAGCGAAGGCTCCGATTCGGTGCTGGCGCACGCGGTGGGAAACGATTTCAAGGGAAGGATCTCCCCGGTCATCTACCTGATCGCGATCCCGACCGCCTTCGTGAGCACCTGGATCTCCGGCGCCTGCTATGTCGCTGTGGCCCTGATGTGGCTCATTCCCGATCAGCGGATCGAGCGGGTGGCGCCGTGAATCTCGATACCTTCCCAATGCCGCGTCTGGTCGCGGAGCGGCTCACCCCGGATCATTTCGATGAGCTGTTCCGGATGCACCAGGACGCTCGCACGATGGCCAACCTCGGCGGCGTTCGGGACGAGGTGAAGACCCGGGAGTACCTGGCGAAGAACCTGGCCCACTGGGCTGAATGGGGCTACGGCGTCTGGGTGGTCCGGGAAACGGCGTCGCCTGAAATCATTGGCCGAGCCTGCGTCCGGCACCTGCTGCTCGACGGGATCGATGAGATCGAGATCGGCTACGCCTTCTATCCGGCGTATTGGCGGAAAGGGTATGCCACCGAGGTGGCGCTCGCCTGCGCCGAGATCGGGTTGAATCAATTGGGATGGAACTCCGTCGTGGCCGTCACCTCCACGGCCAACGTCGGGTCCCAGCGGGTGATGGCCAAGGCGGGGATGATCTACGAACGCGATCTGCTCTTTGGCGGCATCCCCCACGTGCTCTTTCGCCGCCGGCGCGCCCCGTGAGAGCGGGGCGGGAATTTCCCCCGCCGTGTGAGTTGACTCTTTCCGGAGCTTTCGATGGACAAGGGAGTGATAGCCCTCCTCATCCCGCTGATGGCGCTCGCCATTCCGGTCGCCGCGGTCGTCTTCAGCGGGATGCAGAAAATGGCAAAGCTGCGGATCGAGGAAGCCAAGGCGCGCATGGGGGAAGGGGGCGGCGATGTTCAGGCGCTGGCCCAGGACGTCGACCAGTTGCGCCACGAACTGGCCGAGGTGCAGGAGCGGCTCGACTTCACCGAGCGGCTGCTGTCACAGAAGACGCCTCAGCCTCTTCCCCCTTCTCTGTAAACGGGAGAGAGGCAGGTAGACGGAACTCTGCTCCCCCTTTCCATTGTATGGAGAGGGGCAGGGGGTGAGGTACCATCCCGCCCCCCACCCCCCTATTTTCCGGCCTTCAATCCTCACCTGGGATCTTCCGTGGCCGATAGCACCACCCCTGTCATCGTCGCCGCCTGCCGGACTCCGGTCGGCAAGTACCTCGGGGCCTTAAGCTCGCTCACCGCGCCGCAGCTCGGCGCCCTCGCCGTGCGCGAGGCGGTCAAGCGCGCCGGGGTCGACGCGGCCAGCGTGGACGAGGTGATCCTCGGCCACGTGATCCAGGGAGGCACCGGCCAGGCCCCGGCCCGTCAGGCGCTGATCCACGGCGGGATCCCCGGTACGGTCCCGGCCCTTACCATTAATAAGGTGTGCGGCTCGGGCTTGAAGGCGGTGATGCTCGCCGCTCAGGCGATCAAGGCGGGGGATGCTCAGTGCATCATCGCCGGCGGGATGGAGGCGATGTCGGCGGCGCCGCACTACGTCTACGGCTACCGCGGTGGGATCAAGGCGGGGGACCAGACGATGGTCGACGGGATGATCCGCGACGGACTCTGGGACTCCTTCGGCAACAACCATATGGGCGAATATGCCGAATACACCGCTGACAAGACCGGGATCACCCGCGCGGAGATGGACGAGTTCGCCGCGAAGAGCCACCAGAAGGCGGTGGCGGCGCAGGGAGCAGGGAAGTTCGACGCCGAGATCTTCGCGGTCGAGATCCCGGGGAAGAACGGCCCGACCGTGGTCAAGCTGGATGAAGGGCCGCGGAAGGATACGAGTGTTGAGGTCCTCGCCAAGCTGAAGCCGTCGTTCCGGAAGGATGGCCGGGTGACCGCGGGGAACGCGCCGGGGCTGAACGACGGGTCGAGCGCGCTGGTCGTCACCTCGGCGGCGTTCGCCAAGGCGCACGGATTGAAGGTGCTGGCGAAGGTGACGGGATATGCCACTGGGGGCGGGGAGCCGAAGGATCTCTTCTTCGCGCCGATCCAGGCGGTGCAGAACCTGATGCAGAAGGCCGGCCGGAAGATTGGCGACTACGGTCTCATCGAGGCCAATGAGGCCTTCGCCGTCCAGGCAATCGCCGATGGGCGCGGACTTAAGTGGGATTGGGATCGGGTGAATGTGAATGGCGGCGCGATCGCGCTGGGGCATCCGATCGGCGCGAGCGGCGCCCGGGTGCTGACGACGCTGCTCTACGCGATGGCCGACCGGAAGGTCGCGACCGGCCTCGCCACTCTCTGTCTTGGCGGCGGCAACGCCGTGGCCTTAAGCGTGGAGATCGCCTGATGAACTCGACCGTCGCGCCGTCCGCGGCGCCCGTCCTCGCCTCCACCCGTATGCTGGTGGCGCGCCGTGCGATCGCCATCGCGCTCGGCGCCGCGGCTGTCGCCCTCGCGGCCCAGCTCGCGATCCCGATCGGCCCCGTCCCGGTCTCCCTCCAGGGGGGCACCGTCCTTCTGGTCGGTGGGCTCCTCGGCTGGCGCTACGGCGCCGCCGCCCTCCTCGCCTATCTCGCCGCCGGCGCCGCCGGGCTTCCGGTCTTCGCCAACGGCGGCTTCAGTCTCGCGCACCTCTTTGGCCCGACCGGCGGCTATCTCCTCGCCTTTCCGGCCGCGGCGGCGCTGATGGGAGTGCTGGCCCGTCCCGGCAACGTGGTCCGCTCGATCGGCGCGGCGCTCGCGGCCATGATCGTAATCCACCTCGGCGGGTGGGCTTGGCTCTCGATCGTGCTGCAGAGCGGGAGCCGGGCCTTCGCGCTCGGCACGCAGCCTTTCCTGATCAGTGATCTTCTGCAGGTCGTGCTCGCCGGCGGGGTCGTCGCCCTGGCCGCCGCGCAGGTCCGCCGCCGCATTTGACCGACGCCCCGCTCTCCGGCGCCAAGGCGATCGGCTGGACCGTCGCCTACTTCGTCGCCGGATTCATCCTCGCGGCGCTGGCGGGCGTGGGGGCCCATTTCGCGGGGGCCGGCGACTTGGCGGCGGAAGTTGTCGGCGAGCTGATCGGCTTCGGCCTTGCGACCTACATCATCGGCGTCCGGGTCCTGCGCCTGGACGCCGCTCTTCTGCGCTACCGCGAGGTCGGCCGCCGGGGCCGGGGCTTCGCGATCGGCCTCCTCGTTGGGGTGGTGCCCGCGGCCCTCGCGATGACGGTGGCGCTCATTGCCGGGGCCGGGTGGCATACGTTGCCTGGCGGGTGGAGTGCGTCAGCCCGCGCGGTGGGAGCATTGCTGGCGCTGCTCCTCCCGGCGGCCTTTGCCGAGGAGCTCGTCTTTCGCGGGACGGGGATGGTTCTGCTGGCCCGCGCCTACGGACGCTGGCCCGCCATCATCGGTCTCGCGTTCTTCTTCGGTGCAATGCACGCCTTCAATCCGGGAGCGACGCCGTTCGCCGTCGCCAACATCGCCCTCGCCGGCGTCTACCTCGGCGTCGCCTTCTATCTTCCCGGCGGGATCTGGACCGCGACGGGGGTTCACCTCGGCTGGAATCTCACCCTCGCGGCGCTCGGCGCCCCGGTGAGCGGGCTCCCGTTCTCCATCCCCTAT
Source organism: Gemmatimonadales bacterium (assembly GCA_044449625.1). Lineage (GTDB taxonomy): Bacteria > Gemmatimonadota > Gemmatimonadetes > Gemmatimonadales > GWC2-71-9 > CAMLHU01. The sequence continues at coordinate 6,887 of JBIOIC010000082.1, forward strand.
CTGAGCTACCGAATGGGCGCCCCCGCCTGGGTCACCGGAGGCAGCTTCGGCCCCGAGGGGGGTGCGATCGCCGCACTGGTACTGCTGCTCGCTGTCGCGCTCGTGGCGCGTCGAGCGCAGCTGAGGAACGCATGAAGCGGATTGCGGTGGTCGGGGCAGGGACGATGGGGAACGGGATCGCTCAGGTGTTCGCGGCCAGGGGGTCGTCCGTCACCCTGATCGACGTGGCCCAGCCGGCGCTCGACCGGGGGTTGGAGGCCATCAAGGGATCGTTGGCGCGGGTGGTGAAGAAGGGGACGCTCACCAGCGCAGAGGCGGAGGAGACGCAGGGACGCATCGTCGGGCGCACCGATCTCGCCGCGGCGAAGGAAGCCGATCTCGTCGTCGAGGCGGCGAGTGAGAATCCAGCGGTCAAGTTCAAGATCTTCGCCGAGCTTGACGGACTCTGCGCCCCGGCGACGATCTTGGCGACCAACACCAGCTCGATCTCGATCACCGAAATCGCGGCGAAGACCGGCCGCGCCGACCGGGTCATCGGGATGCACTTCATGAATCCCGTTCCGGTGATGCAGCTCATCGAGGTCATCCGGGGCCAGGCCACCAGCGACCAGACCATGAAGACCGTGCTGGAGTGGTCCCGGGCGCTCGGCAAGACCCCCGTCGAAGTCAGTGATTACCCCGGCTTCGTCGCCAATCGGGTGCTGATGCCGATGATCAACGAGGCGGTCTTCTGCCTGATGGAAGGTGTCGCCACAGCGGAGTCGATCGACACGGTGATGAAGCTGGGGATGGCGCACCCGATGGGCCCGCTCGCGCTGGCCGATCTGATCGGGCTCGATGTCTGCCTTGCCATCCTCGAGGTGCTGCACCGGGGGCTGGGCGACGACAAGTACCGCCCCTGTCCGCTGCTCCGGCGGATGGTGGCGGCGGGACAGCTGGGACGGAAGACGGGGAAGGGTTTCTACGACTATTCAAGGTGAAAGGAGAAGAGAGAAAGGAGAAAGGGCGGCTCGGTGCATGCTGATGTCCCTTTCTCCCTTCTCCTTTCTCCCTTCTTATTCAAAGGGGTTTGAGCAATGGATCTCCAGAAGTCGATGGCACAGTACCACCACGAGCAGGTCTCGATCTCCTACGATCCGTCGTCGGGCTATTTCGGGATCGTCGCCATTCACGACACCACCCTCGGCCCCGCCCTCGGCGGCACCCGCTTCTGGCAGTACGCCAGCACCGACGAGGCCATCGTCGATGCCCTGCGCCTCTCGCGCGGGATGACCTATAAGGCGGCGGTCGCCGGGGTCAACCTCGGTGGCGGCAAGTCGGTCATCATCGGCGACAACAAGCGGCAGGACCGGGAGGCGCTCTTCCGCGCCCACGGCCGCTACATCGAGTCGCTTGGCGGGCGTTACATCACCGCCGAGGACGTCGGGACCAGCCCGTCGGACATGGAGTTCATCCACTCCGAGACCAAACACGTCGTCGGACTCCACGGCAAGTCGGGCGATCCCTCTCCGGTGACGGCGTACGGCGTCTACATGGGGGTCAAGGCCGCAGCCAAGACCAAGTGGGGGAAGGATTCGCTCTCCGGCAAGACGATCGCGGTACAGGGGTGCGGCAACGTCGCCACCCACCTCTGCAAGCACCTCCATGAGGAGGGGGCCAAGCTGATCGTCACCGACATCGATGAGGCCAAGGTCAAGCGGATCGTCGAGGCCACCGGTGCCACCGCGGTCAAGCCCGACGCCATTTACGATCAGAAGGCCGACATCTATTCGCCGAACGCGCTCGGCGCCACGGTCAACGACGATACCCTCAAGCGGCTCAAAGTCGAGATCATCGCCGGCGGGGCCAACAACCAGCTGGCCGAGGAGCGCCACGGTGAGCAGCTGGAGAAGCAGGGGATGATCTACGCGCCGGATTACGTGGTGAACGGCGGCGGGCTCATCAACGTCTACGGTGAACTGCAGGGGTGGGCGCCGGAGCGGGCCCGGCGCAAGGCGGGGGATATCTACGAGACCTCGCTCCGCGTCTTCGCGATCGCGAGCCGGGACAAGATCCCGAGCTATCGCGCCGCGGACCGGCTGGCGGAGGAGCGAATCGCGTCGATCGCGCCGCTGCGGAAACTGTGGATCGCGTAGCCTCACCTCCCGGCCGGCGGCTCACACTTTTCCTCACTCCCCCGCCCGGCGACTCTCACTTTTCCTCACCCCCCAACCC
>JBIOIC010000083.1:0-9024 GCA_044449625.1 Gemmatimonadales bacterium
CCCGTTGACCCATCCCATCCCCCCATCTATACTTACGCCCTGCCCCTGAAGGGACCGGGGGGCGGTCTGGTGCAGTCGATGTGGGGACGGTCTCCCCACATTTTGTTTTTTCGGCACCTCGCGACGTTCGGCCGGTGGGGCAGTTGGCCGAGCGCTCCCTCTGAGCGCCCCTTCTTCACAAAGGTGCGACGAGCCGTCCGGCCTTGCCGGATCGCGGGGACACCGCGGAAGCGTATGCGTTCGGGGTGCGGCCCGCGCCCCTTGAGATAGGAAGCCCCGAGGCCGGCGCTGGGCCGCCCTCGGCATCTGCTGGGAGAGATCATGGCCGGTTCACCCGAGATGCTCACCGCGCTGCGGGAGCTCACCAATGCCAAGCAGCTCGATCGCGCGGAGCTGCTCGATCTGATCCGCGACGGGATCCACGCGGCGCTGATGAAGCGCTACGGGCCCAACGTGAAGTTCGAGCTCGCCCTGGACGAGATGCAGGGGACCATCAAGGTGGTCCGCCTCCGCACCGTGGCCGATCCGGTCGAGGACGAGAGCTTCCAGGTGGCGCTCGAAGAGGCCCAGTTCGAGGATCCTGAGTTCGCCGTCGGCGACGTGCTCGAGGAAGAGGTCCCCTTCTCGGAGTTCGGTCGCGGCGCGGTGCAGGCCGCCAAGCAGCGGATCATTCAGCGGGTCCGTGAGGGCGAGCGGAACCGGATCCGCGAAGAGTTCACCGACCAGGTGGGCGAGCTCCTCTCCGGCGAGATCCAGCAGATCGAGCGCGGCAAGCTCGTGCTCATGATCAACAAGTTCCGCGAAGCCGAAGCGATCATCCCCTACCGGGAACAGAACCACCGGGAGCATTTCCATCAGGGGGATACGATCCGCGCGGTGCTGAAGAAGATCGAGGAGACCCCGAAGGGGCCCCGCCTCATCCTCTCCCGCGGCGATCCGCTCTTCGTCAAGGCACTCTTCAAGCTCGAAGTCCCCGAGATCCAGCAGGGGATCATCGACATCAAGGCGTGGGCCCGCGAAGTCGGGAGCCGCACCAAGGTGGCTGTCATCTCCAAAGATGACGCGATCGATCCGGTCGGCGCCTGCGTCGGTCTCAAGGGCTCCCGCGTTCAGGCCGTGGTCAACGAGCTCGGCGGCGAGCGGATCGATATCGTGCCGTGGAGCCCCGATCCGGAGCGCTTCGCGCGCCTGGCGCTCGCTCCCGCGCGCGTCGCCAAGGTTTTTGCCGATCCCGAAAGCAAGACAATCCAGGCGGTGGTGGACGAGGACCAGCTCTCGCTCGCCATCGGCCGCAACGGACAGAACGTCCGCCTCGCCTCCGAATTGACCGGATGGAAGATCGATCTCTATTCCAGCCGCGAGTGGTTGGAGCGCGGCGGGGAAGGCCCGCTCTTCGCTCCGCTCCCGCCCGAGGATGAAGCGGCAATGCGGATCCCCCTGGCCGAACTCGAAGGGGTGCCGCCCGAACTCACCGTGATCCTGGCCGGCGCGGGGATCACGATGCTGAACGAAGTGATCGACCTCGAGCGGGACGACATCGCCAAGATCCCCGGGATGACCCCGGAAGCGGCCGAGCAGCTCACCGCCTTTGTCGCCGAATTGACGACCACCGACGAAGGCGGCGAGGAGCCGGCCGCCGAGGCCTGAGATGGCCGGTGGCGGGGTGCTCGGATTGCTCTCGCTCGGCCGGAGGGCGGGGCATCTCGACCTGGGCGTCGAGGCGGTGCGGGACGGAATGCAGGCGGGACGGGTGCGCTGTGTGGTGCTCGCGGTCGACGCGAGCCCGCGGGCGAGACAGAAACTGATTGCGTTGGCGGCGGGCACCAACGTGCCGCTGCTGGTGGGACCGGATGCCGAGACGCTCGGCGCCCGGCTGGGCCGGCCCCCTGTGATGGCGGTCGGAGTGCGGGATCGGGCGCTGGCGGCCGGGATCATCCGGCAGGGCACGCCCTGGGCGTAACGGAGGAAGCGTGGGGAAGACGAGAGTCCACGAACTTGCGGCAGAATTCGGCGTCCCCGCCGAGCAGCTGATGGCGCTGCTCAAGGAGATGAACATCTTCGTACGCAGCCACATGTCGGCCCTTGAGACCGATCAGGTGGCGGCGGTGCGGGTCCGTTGGGAGCGCGAGAAGCGCAAGCCCGCCGAAGATGAGAAGCCGAAGAAGGGCCGCCGGAAGACCGCCAAGGCGGTCGAGCCGACGCCGGTTCCCGAAGCCGCGAAGCCGGCCAAGCGCCGCCGCACCGCCGCTGATGTGGCGCAGGCGGAGGCGGTGCTGGAGGCTGAACGTCAGCGTGAGGCCGAAGAGGCCGCGCGCCAGGCGCTCTTCGAGGCCGACACGCCGATCTTCGAGGCCGACGCCCCCGCGGTGCCCGCCTCCCTGGAAGAGCGGGCCAAGCTCCTCTTCAAGGATCTCCCGCCTCGGGATGAGACCGAGGAAGAGGAGGCGCCGAGCGCGCCCGTGGTCCCGGCCGAGCCGCCGGCCCTTCGGACTCCGCGCATCCCGAGCCCGCCGCCCCGGATGTCCGAAGGCGCCAGCGCCTCCGGCGCTCCGCCGGCACGCGCGCCGTTCATTCCGCCCCGCATCCAGCGTCCCGCTCCCAGTGGTCCCCCCGCGCGGACCGCGCCTGGTGGCGGACCTGCCCGTGGCGGCCCTCGTCCGGTCTTCTCCAGCACCGCGCCGACCCCCGGCAGCGAGCGGAAGCCCGGCCCCGGCGGCCGCACCGAAGCCAAGAAGAGCGATCCCTACTCCGATGATCGGGGAGGCCGGAAGAAGAAGGGGAAGCGGACGGCGGTGGACCAGGATGCCGTCCAGGCCAACATCCTGAAGACGCTGCAAGGGATGAAGGGGACGGTCCGGAAGGGCCGCCGCCCCGACGGCCCCAGCTTCCAGACCGTGCAGGCGGGGCTTGCCGCGGAAGAGGCGGCGCGGGAAAAGACCCGTATCCGCGTCAACGAATTCGTCTCGGTGAGCGAGCTCGGCAGCACCCTCAAGGTGCCGGCCACCCAGCTGGTCCAGTTCGCGTTCAAGGAGCTGGGGCTGATGGTGACGGTCAACCAGCGGCTCGACTTCGACCAGATCGAACTGATCGCCTCGGCGTTCGGCTTCGAGGCGGTGAAGGAATCGGAGTACCAGGCCGATGCCGAGACCGTGGAAGAGAAGGACCTTGAAACGGATCTCAAGCCGCGGCCCCCCGTCGTCACCATCATGGGCCACGTCGACCACGGCAAGACCTCACTCCTCGACTTCGTGCGCAAGGCGAATGTCGTGGCCGGCGAGGCGGGCGGGATCACCCAGCACATCGGCGCCTATCACGTCGAGCTGCCGGGCGGGAAGTCGATCACCTTCCTCGACACCCCGGGCCACCAGGCCTTCTCGGCGATGCGGGCCCGCGGCGCGCAGGTCACCGACATCGTCGTCCTCGTCATCGCGGCCGATGACCAGGTGATGCCGCAGACCATCGAGGCCATCAGCCACGCCAAGAACGCCGGCGTGCCGATGATCGTCGCCATCAACAAGATCGACCTTCCCGGCGCCAACGTGCAGAAGGTGAAGCAGGACCTGCTGCAGCATCAGGTGGTGCTGGAGGAGTTCGGCGGCAACGTGCTCTCCGCCGCCATCAGCGCCAAGAAGGGGACCGGAGTCCCCGAGTTGCTGGAGCAGATCCTCCTCCAGGCCGAGATCCTCGACTTGAAGGCCAACCCGACGGCCAAGATGCAGGGGACGGTCATCGAGGCGACCCTCGATCCGGGCAAGGGACCGCTCGCGACCATCCTCATTCAGCGCGGCACCTTGAAGGTCGGCGACAACTTCATCTGCGGGAAGTTCTCCGGCCGCGTCCGCGCGATGTACGACGAGCGCGGCAAGTCGGTCAAGACCGCCGGCCCCTCGATCCCGGTGCAGATCCTCGGCTTCGACGGCGTCCCCGACGCCGGCGACTCCTTCCAGGTCACCGACGACGCGGTGCAGGCGCGTGAGATCGCCCAGAAGCGCCAGCGCCTTGAGCGCGAAGCGCACAGCCGCCGGACGGCGCGTTCCTCCTCGCTCGAAGACTTCAGCCGCCAGCTCGCGGCGGGTGCCGTCAGCGCCCTCCGGATCATCATCAAGGCCGACCAGGGCGGTCCGGCCGAAGCGCTGGCCGACGCGCTGGCCCAGCTCTCGACCCCCGAGGTCCGGGTCGACGTGGTCCACCGCGGTGTCGGGTCGATCACCGAGAGCGACGTCCTCCTCGGCAAGGCATCGGGGGCGATTATCCTCGGCTTCCAGGTCCGCCCCGACTCGAACGCGCGCGCCACGGCGGAGCGGGAATCGGTGGATGTCAGGACCTATCGCATCATCTACGAAGCGGTGGACGACGTCCGCCTCGCGCTCGAAGGGCTCTTGAAGCCCGAAGAGCGGGAGACGATCCTCGGCGAGGCGGAGGTCTTGCAGCTCTTCAAGGTGAGCAAGGTCGGGACGATTGCCGGCTGCATGGTCCGGAGCGGCGTCATCCAGCGCACCGCCAAGGGCCGGGTGGTCCGCGACGGCGTGTCGATCTACACCGGCGCGCTCTCCAGCCTCAAGCGTTTCAAGGACGACGTGAAGGAGGTCAAGGAAGGGCTCGAGTGCGGCATCGGGATCGAGAACTTCAATGATCTCAAGGAAGGGGACCGGATCGAGTCATTCCGGGTCGAAGAGATCAAGCGGTCGCTGGCGTCGTCGGCGGCGGGCGCTGAAAAGGCGTGATGTGAGGGCACCGGTCACAGGGCACAGGTCTCAGGGGGACAACCCCGCGACCGGTGACCTGCGACCTGTGACCTGATCACGGACCACTATGCCTCCCAAGAAGAGCAGCACCCGCCGCCCCGAACAGGTGGCTGAGACCGTCCGGCAACTGCTGGGCGAAGCGCTCACCCGCGGCGAGATCCGCGATCCGCGGGTCGGCTTCATCACGGTGACGGGAGTGCGCGTCACCAACGACCTCTCCCACGCGCGGGTGCTGGTGAGCGCGATGGGTGAGCCGGAGGAACGGGAGAAGAGTCTCGAAGGGTTGAAGAGCGCGTCCAAGTACCTCCGGGCCCGGCTCGGCAAGGTGTTGGCGACCCGGGTCATCCCCGAGCTCCACTTCGAGCTCGATGACGGCCTGGCGCGGGCGGCGCGGATCGACCAGATCATCGCGGAGCTGCATCGGGAGCCGGAGGAGTCCTGACCGGCGCACTCCTGGTGGACAAGCCGGCGGGGCCGACGTCCCACGACGTCATCGCCCGGGTGCGGCAAGTCCTCGGCGAGCGCTCCGCCGGCCATACCGGCACCCTCGATCCCTTCGCGACCGGACTGCTGGTGGTGCTGCTCGGACGAGCGACGCGGCTGGCGCGCTTCCTCGACGATCTCCCCAAGGTCTATCGGGCGACGGTGCGGCTGGGGCAAAGTTCGGACACGGATGACTCAACCGGTTCCCTGCGACCGGTGACCGGTGACCTGTTACCTGATGCGGTCGCGATCCGTGATGCCTTGCAGGGCTTCGTCGGCACCTACGCGCAGCGGCCGCCGGCCTATTCGGCCAAGAAGATCGACGGGAAGCGCGCCTACGCGATGGCGCGACGGGGGAAAGAGGTCGAGCTCCCGCCGGTCGAGGTGACGATCCATTCGGCCGAACTGCTGGGGTACGCGGCGCCGGATGCGGAGATCAGGGTATCGGTCGGTGGCGGGACCTATGTCCGGGCCCTGGCCCGCGACCTGGGTGAGCGGCTGGGGGTGCCGGCGCATTGCGCTGCGCTCCGGCGGGAAGCGATCGGCGAGTTCAGGGTAACGGATGCGGTGCCGATGGAACAGCTCGTGAAGGATGTGCCGGTGCTGACACCGGCGGCGCTGGTGGCGCACCTGCCGAGCGTCGAAGTGACGGTGGAGGAAGTGAAGGCGCTGAGTCACGGTCGACGGATCCCAATGGCTGCACCCTCCGTCCCTCCGCCCCTGCGTCCCTGCGCCGCTCTCTCCTCCGGCCGCTTGTTCGCCGTGGGCCATTCGACTGGCGACGGTTGGTTCCAGCCCGACGTGGTGCTGGAGCCGGCGTGAGGAGTCTGCCGATCGGCCCGGAGGGATCGGTGGTGACCGTCGGCACCTTCGACGGCATCCACCTGGGGCACCAGGCGGTGCTGCACGAGATCACGCGGCGGGCACAGGCGGCGGGACGGAAAAGCGTGCTGGTCACCTTCGAGCCGCATCCGCTCGCGGTGGTGAACCCGCAGATGGCCCCGCCCCTCCTGTCGACGGGCGGGGAACGGCAGGAAGCGCTGGCGTTGACGGCGCTCGATTACGTCGACCTCCTCACCTTCGATCGCCGCCTCGCGGCACTGGAGCCGGAGGAGTTCGTCGAGCAGATCCTGGTCCGGCGGCTCGGCGTGAAGGAACTGGTGATCGGGCACGATCACGGCTTCGGTCGGGGCCGCAGCGGCGATATCGAGACGCTCCGGCGGCTCGGCGGGACATACGGCTTTACGGTGGACCTGGTCGATGCGGTGGAGGTCGGAGGGCATCCGGTCTCCAGCACCCTGGTCCGACGCGCGGTTGGTGGCGGAGACCTCGAAGGGGCGGCGCGGCTCCTGGGCCGGCGCTATCAGGTGGTGGGACGGGTGGAGCACGGAGCGGGGCGGGGACGCACCATCGGGATCCCGACTGCCAACTTGGGCGGCGTCCCTGCGACGAAGCTCCTCCCCCCCGACGGTGTCTACGCCGCCTGGGTCGAGACCCGGCGGGGGCGTCACGGGGCGATGCTCAATCAGGGTCCCAAACCGACCTTTCAGGATGGACGGCGCAGCATCGAGGTCCACCTCTTTGATTTTTCGGGGGACCTGTACGGCGAGTGGATCAAGGTCGAATGGGTCCGTCGCCTGCGTGATGTCGAGCGATTCAGCTCGGCCGACGCGCTGATACAGCAGCTCACGAAGGACCGCGCGCGGGCCCAGGCCGTTCTGGCCGGGCTCGACGGCGGCGACACTCGGGTCACTCACGCATAAGGCAATTCGGAGCGATGTTCGCAACCATCCGCAGCCGGCTCATCGTGACCGCCCTCCTGGCCATCCTCTCGGTCTGGTCCATCTGGCCCACACGGCAGATCGAAGACCGGACCGACGCCGCCGGGATCGTGCATCAGGACACGGTCATGCGTCTCCACCCGAGCCTGGGACTCGATCTCCAGGGCGGCGTGCATCTCGGTCTCGAGCTCGACACCTCGAAAGTGGCGTCGACCAATCCCGCCCGTGACATCGACCTCGCCCTCACGGTGCTCCGCAAGCGCATCGACGAGTTTGGCGTGGCCGAGCCGGTCATCCAGAAGGTCGGCGACCGCCGCATCGTCGTCGAGCTGGCGGGGGTCCGGGATCCCGAGCGCGCCAAGGCCATCGTCGAACGGAGCGCCTTCCTCGAGTTCCGGATGACCGACAAGAGCCACGCCCTGGAGCGCTCCCTGCCGGCGATGGACCGGGTCCTCCGCGGATTGGGGATCACCGCCGCCGGCGCGGGTGCCGCGAGTACGACCCCGGCCAAGGGGAACGCGGTGCAGCAGCTCCTGAGCGGCGACAGCGGGAAGAAGAGCGCCCTCGGTGACAGCGCCAAGGGCGCCGCCGCCGACACCACACCGGTGCAGGGCGGAGTGCTGGAGGGGCTGATCCAGCCCGCCAACGCGGGCGGGTTCACCGTTCCGGGCGAGTATATGGTGCCGGAAAGCGCCTGGCCCCGGGTCGACTCCCTCCTCTCCATTCCGGCGGTCAAGCAACTGCTCCCGCGCGGTCTCACTTGGCGCTGGATCTCCGCCCCGATAAGCGTTGGCGTCGCCCCCTACCGCTTCCTTTATATCCTCGAGGACAAGGCCATCATGACCGGGGCCTCCCTGGAGGACGCCCAGGCCGGGACCGACCCGCTGACGCAGGCGGCGGTGGTCGACTTCCAGCTGGACCGCGCCGGGGGACGGAAGTTCGGCCAGGAGACCGGGGCCAACGTCGGCAACTACATGGCGATCCTGCTCGACAACCGGGTGCAGGGACGCCCGCCGGTCATCAACAGCCGGATCGACCGCCGAGGACAGATCACCCTCGGCAACAAGACGATGGAAGAGGCGCGGGATCTGGCGCTGACGCTCAAGGCGGGCGCCCTTCCGGTGCCGCTCCGGATCGTGGAGCAGCAGGAGGTGGGGGCCAGCCTCGGGGCCGACTCGATCCACGGCGGCATCCTGGCCGGCCTGGTCGGAACCGCCCTCGTCGTGCTGATCATGATCGGCTATTACCGGATGAGCGGGGTGCTCGCCGTCGGCGGGCTCCTGCTCTACATCCTCTTTGCGCTGGGCGGCCTCGCGATGGTGGGAGCGACATTGAGCCTCCCCGGCCTCGCCGGCCTGGTGCTCTCAATCGGCATCGCGGTGGACGCCAACGTGCTGATCTTCGAGCGGATCCGGGAGGAGCTCGACCGGGGCAAGACCGTGCGGCTCTCCATCGACGAGGGCTTCAAGCACGCGATGGCCGCCATCATCGACTCCAACGTCACCACCGTGCTCACCGCCCTCTTCCTGTTCCAGTTCGGGACCGGGCCGGTCAAGGGGTTCGCGGTGACGCTGACCTTGGGCATCGCGGCCTCGATGATCACCTCCATCTTCGTGGTGCGGACGTTCTACATGATCTGGCTAGACCGGAAGCCAAACCTCACCGAACTGAGCATCTGAGCCATGCGCTTCTTCCATCACGCCAAATACAACTTCATCGCGGTCGAGAAGCTGGCCTGGAGCATCACGGGCGCCATCATCCTCCCCGGGCTCCTCCTCCTCGCCTTCCGCGGCCTCAACTACAGCGTCGAATTCACCGGCGGGACTCTGATTCAGGTCGGGGCCAACGCCGCGGTCGACTTCGGCCAGGTGCGCTCGGCCCTCGAGAAGAACGGGGTCGACGCGCCGGAGCTGCAGGCCTTCGGCTCCACCGGGCACGAGTTCATGATCCGGGCCCGGGTCGGCGAGGCCTCCGGCCAGGTGGATGTGAACAACACCCAGGTCACGCTGCAGGCG
>JBIOIC010000084.1:0-8946 GCA_044449625.1 Gemmatimonadales bacterium
AGATCTTGTCGTAGGCGTCGGGGTCGAGGGCGGGGTCGGGCACCAGCACCGAGTCGTCGCTGGAGTACGACCGGACCACCGCCCCCGCCGGGTCGAGGATCTCGAGCGAGACCGGTCCCGGCGCATCGGCGGCCAGGTAGTAGTCGAGGATCCCCCCCGGCGGCGGGTTCTCCCCTGCCGCGACCTCCGGCGGCCAGGGAGTCGGGTCGTTGGTGCCGAACCGCACCCGCACCGCCGGCGCGGGCTTGAAGAGATAGGCGGTCCTGGCCGCGCGGGCCGCCGCTTCCTGCCGCAGCGGCGTCAGGTCGTCGAGTATCCAGAAGCCGCGGCCGTGGGTGCCGGCCACCAGGTCGGAGCAGAGGCAGCTCCGGTCGTCCTTGACCTGGATGTCGCGCACCGACACCGCCGGCATGTTCTGCCGCAGCGACTGCCAGTGATCGCCGTCGTCGAACGAGACCCAGACCTGCGTCTCCGTCGAGGCGTAGAGCAACCCCGGTACCTTGGGGTCTTCCCGGATGGCGTTGGCGACGGCATCGGGCGCCAGGCCGTTGTCGATCTCAGTCCACGTCTTTCCGCCGTCGTGGGTGCGCCAGAAGTGCGGGTTCGGGTCGTCGATCCGGAAGGTGTTGGCGGCGGCATAGGCGGTGCGGGTGTCGAAATGCCCGGCGTCCAGGTTGAAGATGCGGGTCCACGGCTTGATGACGCCGGGGGTCACATCGTGCCAGATGGCGCCGCCGTCGGTGGTCACCTGGATGCTGCCGTCATCGGTGCCGGCCCAGAGCACCTTCACGTCCCGGGGCGAAAGCGCCAGCGCCGTGACCGCCCCTTCAGGGGCGGCGTGCACGCTGTCGGCGTACTTCCCCGCACTCGTCGGCACCGCCCACGTCGGCCGGGCCAGGTCGGGACTGATCCGGCTCCAGCTCCGGCCGTGGTCGAGGCTCTTCCACACGACGTTCGAGGCGTAGAAGAGGACGCCCGGATCGACCGGCGACCAGTTGATCGGCATCGTCCGGACGTTGCGGCCATAGTCGGCGCCGCGCTCGGTCTGGTCGGGACCGAGGTGGGTGGTCTGGCCGGTCTTCCGGTCGTAGAGCGAGATCCCGGTGCGGCCGCTGCCGTACACAAGATCGGGATCGCGGGGATCGGGGGCGGCGATGCCGTACTCCTGGATGTTGACGGGGTGCCAGTCGTGGAAGGTGATCTCGCCATCCATCGACCTGCTGTCCACGCATCCGGAGCCGGAGTCCTGCTGGCCGCTGCAGACGCGATAGGGGAAGGCGTTGTCGGTGCTGACGTGGTACATCGCGGCGGTGGGCTGGGTGTACCAGTTGCTCCACGACTCCCCGTGATTGGCCGAGACCACCGCCCCCTGGTCGGACACGACGAGCAGGATCTTCGGGTCGTCGGGATTGACCCAAGTGTTCTGGTAGTCGTCGCCGCCGGGCGCGCCGCGCACCGCGGACCAGGCATGTCCCCCATCCTCCGTCCGCCAGAGCACGACGGACGAGCTGTACACCACATCGGGGTGCTTCGGGTCGACGGTGATCGTCGGGAGGTCGCCGCCCCCGATCCGCGCGAGTGGTCGCGGATCCTCGGCGCTGGAGCTGTCGGCCGGGACGCCGGGAGCGTCCACCGCAGTCCACTGCTCGCCGCGATTCGAGGATGCGTAGAAACCGACGACCCCGGTGGTGGGACCTCCTTTCTCCTTCGCACCCACCGGCGCCACCCCGGCCACCATCGCATAGATCCGGCTCGGATCGCTCGGCACGACGGCGAGGTTCCCCTCGATGACATCGGGGAGACCCGCGGTCAGCCGCTTCCAGGTCGTGCCGCCGTCGGTGGACTTGAAGAGACCGCCCCCCGTTCCGCCGAACTCCTCCCCTTCGCGGAAGCTCTGCTGCTGGCGCCAGAGGCCGGCGTAGACGGTGTTGGGATCGGAGGGGTCGAGGACGACGCTGTTGCCGCTGGTGTATTCGTCGGCGTAGAGCACCTTCTGCCAGGTGGCCCCGCCGTCGGTGGAGCGGAAGATCCCCCGCTCGGCGTTGGGTCCGTAGGGGTGGCCGAGGGCGGCGACGAAGAGGCGGCGGGGGTCCTTCGGATCGACCACGATCGCGGAGATCATCTGCGTCTGATCGAGGCCGACATGGGTCCAGCTCCGTCCCGCGTCGGTGGATCTGTAGACTCCGTCACCGATCGAAAGGTCGGGGCGGATGATCCCGGCACCGGTGCCCACGTAGATGACGTTCGGGTCCGAGGGGGCGACGCCGATGGCGCCGATCGAGCCGGTCGGCTCCTGGTCGAAGAGGGGGAGCCAGGTGGAGCCGTAATCGGTCGAGCGCCAGAGGCCGCCGTTGTCGAACCCCGCATAGAAGATGTTGGGCTGGCCGGGGACTCCGGCGAGAGCGCGGGCGCGCCCCGCCCGCGGCGGCCCGATTGAGCGCCAGTGCATCGCCGCGTAGGTGGTGGGAGCCTGGGCGGCGAGGGGCACACCCGAGGCCGCCAGGGAGGAGAGGGCGAGGACGATGCGGAGGGCACGGGACACGGGGACCACCTGTCAGGGAAGGCGACGATCCGGAGGTTACTGAGTATGGCGCAGCGGGAGGCGTTCTGCCATATCCCGCCCGTGGGGTAACCCCCCCGCCAGGGGCGGGATATACTTAGGCAGCACCGCGCGGCCCCCTGCCCGCGGGCGCTTCCCGATCACCCCATGACAAGCCAGGAGCAGGCGGCGTGCACCTGACCGACGCGGTCACCCAATGATCGGGCCCACGGAGCGCTTGAGCGCCGCGCTGTCCGGCCAGTACCGCCTGGAACGCGAGCTCGGCCAAGGCGGGATGGCCACGGTCTACCTGGCGCACGACGTGAAGCACGACCGCCAGGTCGCGCTCAAGGTCCTGAAGCCCGAACTCGCCGCCGTCATCGGCGCTGACCGATTCGTCGTTGAGATCAAGACCACCGCGGCGCTGCAGCACCCCCATATCCTCCCGCTCTTCGACAGTGGCACCGCCGATGGTTTCCTCTTCTATGTGATGCCGTACATCGAAGGGGAGACCCTCCGCGACAAGCTCGACCGGGAGACCCAGCTCGGCATCGACGACGCGGTGCGGATCGCCGTCGAGGTGGCCGACGCCCTCGACTACGCCCACCGCCACGGCGTCATTCACCGCGACATCAAGCCGGAGAACATCCTGCTCCACGACGGCCGGCCGGTGGTGGCCGACTTCGGGATCGCGCTCGCGCTCTCCGCCGCGGCCGGCGGCCGGATGACCGAGACGGGGATGTCGCTCGGCACGCCGCACTACATGTCCCCCGAACAGGCGACCGCGGAGAAGGAGCTCACCGGCCGGAGCGACATCTACTCGCTCGGCAGCGTCCTCTACGAAATGCTCACCGGGAATCCGCCGCACACCGGGGCCACGGCGCAGCAGATCATCATGAAGATCATCGCCGAGCCGGTCGCACCGGTGACGACCTACCGCAAGTCGGTGCCGCCCAATGTGGCCGCCGCGGTGGCGAAGGCGGTGGAGAAGCTCCCGGCGGATCGGTTCGACACCGCCAAGGCCTTTGCCACGGCACTCCAGGACCCCGGCTTCACCACCGGCCAGGCCACCGATGCGACGAGGGAGGCCCACCTCGCCCCGGCACCGTGGCGCGACTGGCGCATCGGGGCCGTCGCGGCGGCCCTCGTTGCGATCGCGGTGCTTCTCGGGCGTTGGTCGGTCCCGATGCGGAACACGGCACCGGTCGTCGCGCGCTTCAGCATCCTGGTGGACTCCGGACGGTACGTCACCAACGGCCCCGTCAATGCGCTCGCCCTCTCGCCCGATGGGCAGACGATCGTCTTTGTGGGGCGGAACGCGACGGGCACCCAGGTCCAGCTCTACGCCCGCCAACTCGATGAGATGGCATCCCGCCCCGTCCCCGGCACCGAGGGGGCGTCCTTCCCGGTCTTTTCCCCCGATGGACGCCGGCTGGCCTACATCGGCCCCGGCGGCGTCTTCGTCATTGATGTCCCGCTGACGGGCGGCACGTCAGCGCCGATCTCTTCCGGGGTGGTGCAGGCGCTTTCCGGACTCCTCTGGCTCAATGACCACTCACTCGTTGCCTCCAACAACAACGGCGACCTCATCACCATATCGCTCGACGGCAAGTCCACCGTCGTCGCCAAGCCGGATCGGGCGTCCGGAGAGCAGAACCTCTACCCCGAGGCGGCACTCCCTGACGCGCGGACGGTCCTGATGCTCCCCTCACACGGGGTCGGGCTCGTCGGCCCCGTCGTGGCGGTGGACACCCGGACCGGGCGCCGCACCCCGATCCTCGACGGCCCGGTGAACGCTGTCTGGTACGCTGACGGCTGCCTCCTCTGGGGAGAGCCGAGCGGGGCGATCCGCGGCGCGCGATTCGATCCCGACCACCTGAAGCTCCTCGGCAGTCCCGTCACCATCGCTGATTCAGTGCAGCAGCAGATCGGTGCCGGCCCGCAAGCGAACGTCTCGGCGAGCGGTGCCTTGGTCTACGTCCCGGAGCAACCCCTCTCCCTCGTCCTGGTGGATCACACCGGGAAGGCGCAGGTGCTGGCCGAAGGGCACCGATTCCACAGCCCGCGCTTCTCTCCCGATGGCCACCGGCTTGCCCTCGACTTTACCCAGCAGGGGAGCCGCAGCGTCTGGACCTTCGACCTCCAGCAGCGAACCTTGAGCCGGCTCTCGTTCGACAACGACGGACACGACCCCGTCTGGTCGCGAGATGGGAGATGGGTGGCGTACGAGCACAACGGGGGGATCTGGCGGCGCCGGAGCGACGGCAGCGGCACGGCCGACTCGGTGTACACCGGCCCTGGGGCCGAGCAGGTCCTCGAGTACGCGCCCGATGGAAGCATGCTGGGCGCGGCACTCGGGGCCCGGGCCGCCTTCGACGCGGTCCATATTTCGGCTGACACCAGGCAGATCGCTCCCCTCGTCTCGGCCGACTACGCGGTGGAGGAGACGACCCTCTCCCCCGACGGCCGCTGGATGGCCTACCTGAGCGATGAGACCGGACGGGCCGAGGTGTACGTGCAGCCCTTCCCGGGCGGCGCCAAGACCCTTGTCTCCCAGGGGGGCGGGATCGAGGTGCGGTGGGCTCCCGATGGCCGGACCCTCTATTACGAGGGACAGGTCAACGGCAGGCCGACGATGGTCGCGGCGACCGTGCGCACCGCGCCCGACTTCAGCGTCGTGAAGCGGACGCCAATGTTCGATGCCTCGAGTTTCGAGCCGGCCCAACCGCACGCCAACTGGGATATCTCTCCCGACGGGGCCCGCTTCGCGATGGCCCATCAGGCCCCGCTCAGCACCTTGGCGATCGTGCTCGGCTGGACCGAGGAGGTGCGCCGGCACGAAGGGAACACTCGACCGTGACCACTCCCCTCGATCGCCTCAACACGGCCCTGGCCGGCCAATACCGCCTCGAGCGGGAGATCGGCTCGGGCGGGATGGCCACGGTCTACCTGGCCGAGGACCTGAAGCACCGCCGGAAGGTGGCGGTCAAGGTCCTCCGCCCCGACCTTGCCGCCTCGCTCGGCGCCGAACGCTTCCTGCGCGAGATCCAGGTCGCCGCCCGTCTCCAGCACCCGCACATCCTGCCGCTGCACGACTCCGGCGAGGCCGACGGCTTCCTCTACTACGTCATGCCCTACGTCGAGGGGGAATCGCTCCGTGGCCGACTTGGCCACGGCGGCGAACTCCCGATCCACGACGTGGTCCGCGTCATCGGCGAGGTGGCCGACGCCCTGGCCTACGCCCACGGCCGCGGCGTGGTGCATCGGGACATCAAGCCCGACAACGTGATGCTCTCCGGGCGCCACGCGCTGGTGATGGACTTCGGCGTCGCCAAGGCGGTGAGCGAGGCGACCGGCCGCCAGGCGATCACCACCGTCGGCGTCGCCCTCGGCACGCCGGCCTACATGGCGCCGGAACAGGCGGCGGCGGAAGAGAACATCGATCACCGCGCCGACATCTACGCCCTCGGCGTCACGGCGTACGAACTCCTCACCGGACGGCCGCCGTTCACCGGGATGTCGGCCCAGCAGGTGCTGGCGGCCCACGTGACCCAGGCGCCGGAGCCGCTCACCAGTCGCCGCGCCGCCTGCCCCCCCGCCCTTGCCGCCGTCGTGATGCGCTGCCTGGAGAAGCGCCCCGCCGACCGATGGCAGAGCGCCGAGGAGATCACCCGGCAGCTCGACGCGATGGTGACGCCGAGCGGGGGAATGCCACCGACCAGCGCCGTACCGGCCTACACCGCCGATCGGGCGCCGGTGCCGAGCGCGCCGGCGCCGCGGCGCTGGCAGCGGGCCGGATATCTCATGCTCGGGATCGTCCTCGCGCTCGGGATCGCGTGGGGGGCGACGCGGGGGCGCGGTAGCGCCAAGCTCCCGGGGAATGACCGCCGCATCGTGGTGCTCCCCTTCGAGAACCTGGGGGACTCAAGCCGGCTCTACTTCGCCAACGGTGTCACCGAGGCGATCACTACCGAGTTGACCGGGATCGGGAGCCTGAGCGTGATCCCGCGGAGCACCGCCGCGCGCTATCGCGGGACCAGCAAGACGGTGAGCGAGATCGGCCGGGAGCTCGGGGTGGGCTATGTGCTGACCGGGACGGTGCAGTGGGATGACACCCCCGGACATCCGCCCAAGGTGCGGGTGAGCCCGGAGCTGATCCGGGTGGCCGACACCAGCAGTGTCTGGGCCCACGGCTACGACGCGGTGATGGCGAGCGTCTTCGACGTCTACTCCAGCATCTCCAACGAGGTGGCCAAATCATTGCAGGTGGCGTTGAACGATCCGGAGCGCCAGGCGCTGGCGCGGCGCCCCACCGAGAACGCCGAGGCGTACGACCTCTATCTCCGTGCCATCGACTACAACAACCGCGGCCTCTCGACCGAGAACTTCAACGCCGCGATCCCGATGCTGCAGCGCGCCGTGGCGCTCGACCCGAGCTTCGCCCTCGCCTGGGGTCGGCTCTCCGAGACGCTTGATCTGGCGCACTGGCTCTACATCCGGCGCACCGCCGAAACGCTCACGGCGGCGAAGGCGGCGGCGGAGCGGGCGCTCTCCTTGCAGCCCGATCTCCCCGAAGCGCACCGCGCGATGGGCAACTATTGGTATCGGGTGCGCGACTACGACCGGGCGCTCCAGGAGTTCGCCATTGTCCAGCAGTCAGAGCCCAACAGCGCCGACCTGCTCGAGGCGATCGGCTACGTCGAGCGGCGCCAGGGAAAGTGGAGCGCGGCCCTGGAACATCTCCGACAGGCGCAACAGCTCGACCCCGGCTCGGCCCAGTCGATCGGCCAGCTCTGCGAGACGATGTCGATCCTCGGACGCTACGACGAGGCGATCGCGATGTGCCGCCGCGGCATCGAGATCGGCCCCGACCAGCCCGACTCCTACAACTTCCTGATGATCGCGCTCCTGGCGCAGAGCGGGGATGTCGCGGCGGCGCGGCGCACCCTCCGTCTCGCGCTCACGAACATGCCGAGGGCCCGCCTGATCGGCGGAACCTTCCAGCCGCACCCCTTCCTGGTGGCCTCCGATGACTCACTGAGTGCGGCATTCCTCGGCATCGGACGCTCCGAAGCCGAGATCGATCCCAGCGTCTACTACCAGTTCCGGGCCGACATCCTCCGCCTCCGCGGGGAGGTGCCTCAGGCGCGCGCGCTCTACGACTCGGCCCGGGTGGTCCTCCAAGCCGACCTCCGGCGGCTCCCCGACGACTATGGTTTCCACGCGCGCCTCGGGCTGGCCCTGGCCCGGCTGGGAGAGGGGGATGCCGCCATCCGCGAGGGGAAGCGCGCGGTGGAGCTCCTCCCTCCCGAGCGGGACGCGTACTTCGGCGTCGACAACGTGAGGAACCTCGCGCAGATCTACGCCATCCTGGGAGAGGCCGGTCCCGCGGTCGAACAGTTGCGGAAGGTCCTGGCGCTGCCCTCGGACTTGACCCCCGCCGAGCTCCGGGTCGATCCGACCTGGGACCCGATCCGGCTCGATCCGGCGTTCCAGCAACTCGTAAACGGAGGACGGTGAAATGACCGCGTCCCCTCCCCGCAAGCCTGACGACGATGAGATCGACGTCTACGGTCTTTCCCACATCGGGAAGGTCCGGACCGAGAACCAGGACCACTTTCTCCTCGCCTCGCTGCACAAACGGTTGACGATCCATCAGACCAATCTCTCGGATGCGGCGCGGCTCCCCTTTGCCGAGCGGCGGCGAGCGCCACGACGCTGGAGACCGCGACAACGTACATCCTGGAGTCGATGGACTGTTACGACCGGGCCGATCCCGGCGGCGACGAGGGAACATTCATCAACGCGCTGCAGGATGCCGCGATGCGGGCGCACGGCGCCGTGCGAGTGCGCGCCGCGACCGACAAGGACGCCGGCCGAATGGCGACCACGCTCACCCTCTGGATGGGGGTATGGCCCTGGTACTATCTGCTGCAGGTGGGGGACAGCCGCTACTACCTGTATCGGGAAGGAAAGTTGTCGCAGTTGACCCGGGATCAGACGATGGCGCAGGACCTGGTGGATCAGGGAGTCTGGACCCGCACCGTGGGGGAGCACTCCCGGCTTGCCAACGTGCTTTCGAGTTCGATCGGCGGGGAGACCACACTGCCGGTGGTGACCCGGCTCAAGGCCGGCTGGGAGAACATCCATCTCCTCTGCAGCGACGGACTCACCAAGCATGTGAGCGATGCGCAGATCGCGGAGCGCTTGAAGACGATGAGTTCCGCCAAGCAGGTCTGCGAGCAGCTGCTGCAGGACGCCCTCGACGGCGGCGGGAGCGACAACATCAGCATCATCGTGGGGTGCGCCAGGGCGAAGAGGTAAGAACCCTCACCCCCTTGCCCCCTCTCCCTGCGGGAGAGGGGGAACGTTCGATCTGAATCAGCGGCACCGCTTTTCCCGTAGGG
>JBIOIC010000085.1:0-8868 GCA_044449625.1 Gemmatimonadales bacterium
AAGGGAGAGGCCTTCGCGACCGGCCACACCCGGCTGGTCCAGGTGGCGCCCTACCTCCCCCTCGAGGTGGCGGCGGTGGTGACCGATCCGCTCGACGACGACGCGTTCGCCCGATTCGACGCCGCACTGCGGGCCAAGGTCGCTGGCCTCGGCGGGGCGCTGACGGACGTTGTCCGGGTGACCGGCGCCGGCACGGCCGAGACCGAGACCAAAGTCCGGAACGCGCTCGAGCTCCTGCTCCTCCAGCGGCGTGTCCCGATGGTGATCATCACCGGAGCCTCGATCGACGATCCCCTCTCGCCGGTCTTCATCGCCCTCGACGCGCTGGGCGGCCAGTTGCTGCGTCACGGGGTCCCGGCGCATCCCGGTTCGATGATCTGGCTGGCGGAGCTCTCGGGGGGACGCATCCTCGGGCTTCCCCGCGCCGGCGCCTTTGCCGGGACCACCGCCGCCGATCTGATTTTTCCCCGCTTGATGACGGGAGAGGTACTGACGGCCGAGTCGCTGGCGGAGCTGGGGCACGGCGGACTGATCGGCGCGGCGCAGCGGCCCCGTTTTCCCGACTACGGCCGGGGACGGCCGCGGACGGGCTGAGGCCCGCGATGACCGCCGCCCGCACGATCCGGCGCGCCGCGACGCTTGTCCTTCGCGCCATCCGCCGCCGCTGCCCCAACTGCGGCGGCGCGGTGGTCTTCGACGGCTGGTTCAAGATGAAGGAGAAGTGCCCCACCTGCGGCATCCGCCTGGAGCGGGGAGAACAGGGGTATCAGGTCGGCGCGTATATGTTGAACATCGTCATCTCCGAACTCATCTTCGCCGCGATCTTCATCACCACCCTCGTCCGCACCTGGCCCGATCCACCGTGGACGTTGCTGCAGTTCGGCGGTGTGGCGCTGATGGTGCTGCTGCCGGTGCTCTTCTATCCCTTCTCGAAGACCCTCTTCCTCGCACTCGACCTGACATTCAATCCGCGGGCGGATGGAGATCGGTAGGGGGTGACGGGAGGTTCGCAGACAGCAGCTGGAGCGCAAGGGGAACCTTCCCGAGCAGAGCGAGGGACCTAGCCAGTCGAGCTCGGGAAATGGCCACCAGCCACCGGATCGACGGAGCAGGTCCCTCGCTGCACTCGGGACGGTTCCGTCACTTCACCAACGTCGGTCCGCCAGATCGAGCTCTCTCTGCTCGCACCGCCATCTGCGTTCCCCTCCTTTTCTCCTCTCCCCCCTTCTCCCGCCTCTCATCTCCCGTCGCTCATTGCCCACCCCTGATTCAGGGCGCGTGTTTCGCCGTGAAACCTCGACCTCCGGTGCTTCCGCCCTGGCGATCCAGCACCTACCATAGTACCCGTCCGAAACAGCACACCCTCACTTGAGGAAGTCCGATGCCGCGGTCTCTTCCGTTCGCCTCCCTGGTCGCCTCCGCCCTGTTGCTCTCCGCCTGCACCGGCGGCGCCAAGCCCTCCACCGGCCCCGCACCGATCGCTGGCGCCGGCGAAACGGCCCACGAAGGGGGCGGCCCGGGCGGTCCCGGTGGCGCCGCCAAGTCGACCGCGCCCAAGCCGTACGCCGAAGTGATGAAGGGCCGGACCAGTTCCGATACCGGGCTTTTCATCGTGAATCGGGTCGGCGACAAGTGGTTCTACGAGATCCCCCTCAAGCTGATGAACCGGGAGATGCTCCTCGTGACCCGCCAGGCGATGGCGTCGGAAAACATCGGCTACGGCGGTGAAGAGGTGAACGAGGACGTGCTCACCTGGGAGAAGACGGGCGACCGGATCCTGCTCCGGGTCCAGAGCTACGACAATGTCGCGGCCGACTCGATGCCGATGGCGCTCGCGGTCCGCAATTCGAACTTCGCGCCGATCGTCGCTTCCTTCGACGCGGCGGCATACAGCAAGGACTCGGCCAACGTAATCATCGACGTCACCGGGCTCTACGCCAAGGACGTCCCCTTCCTCGGCCTCTCCAAGTTCACCCGCGACCAGTACAAGGTCTCACGGATGGACGAGCAGCGCACCTTCATCAAGTGGATCCACGTCTACCCGACCAACGTCGAGGTCCGGGTGGTGCAGACCTATGCGGCGGCGGAGCCGCCGGCCTCGAGCGAGACCGGAACCATCTCCCTTGAAATGAACCACTCGATGGTGCTGCTGCCGGTCACCCCGATGATGCCGCGCGTCTTCGACGAACGGGTCGGCTTCTTCACCGTGCAGCAGACCGACTACTCCCGCCCGGAGAACCGGTCCGTCATCCGGCGCTACATCTCGCGCTGGCGGCTGGAGCCGAAGGACACCGCCGCCTTCCTCCGTGGCGAACTGACCGAGCCGGTCAAGCCGATCGTCTTCTACATCGATCCCGCCACACCGGTGAAATGGCGCTCCTACCTGAAGCAGGGGATCGAAGACTGGAACGTGGCCTTCGCGGCCGCCGGGTTCAAGAACGCAATCGTCGCCAAGGACCCGCCAACCGCCCAGGAGGACCCCAAGTTCTCGCTGGAGGACGCGCGCTACTCCGCCATCCGGTACTTCGCCTCACCGGTCGAGAACGCCTACGGCCCGCACGTGAGCGATCCCCGCTCGGGCGAGATCCTGCAGACCGACATCGGCTGGTATCACAACGTGCAGAACCTGCTGCGCGACTGGTTCCTGATCCAGACGGCGGCAGTCAACCCGGCGGCCCGCGGCCTTGAGCTCCCCGATTCCGTGATGGGCGAGCTCATCCGCTTCGTCTCCTCCCACGAGGTGGGCCATACCCTCGGCCTGCCCCACAACATGAAGGCAAGCTCCTCCTATCCGGTGGATTCGCTCCGCTCAGCGAGCTTCACCAGGAAGATGCATACCGCCCCGTCGATCATGGACTACGCCCGCTTCAACTACGTGGCCCAGCCCGGCGACACCGGCGTCTACCTGATGCCGGGGATCGGCGTCTACGACATCTACTCGATCGCCTGGGGCTACCGGCCGATCCTCACCGCCAAGACCGCGGATGACGAGAAGCCGACCCTGGATTCGTGGATCCTGGCCCACGCCGGCGACCCGATGTACCGCTTCGGCGACCCGAGCTCGATCGATCCCGGCTCGCAGACCGAAGACCTCGGAGACGACGGGGTCAAGGCGAGCACCTACGGCATCGCCAACCTGAAGCGAATCCTGCCGCAGCTCCGGACCTGGACCCTGAAGCCCGGCGCCGACTACGATCAGCTCCGCGAGCTCTACGAACAGGTGATCGTCCAGTGGGCCCGCTACATGGGTCACGTGACCACGATCGTGGGCGGCGTCGATCAGACCCGGAAGGCGGATGACCAGGCGGGACCGGTCTATACCGTCCTCCCGAAGGCCCGCCAGCAGGGGGCGATGCAGTTCCTGGCCGCGCAGGCCTTCGCCACACCGACCTGGATGATCGACACCGACATCCTCGGCCGCATCGAGAGCGCCGGGATCGTCGAGCGGCTCCGCACCCGTCAGGTGTCGGTGCTCAACAACGTGCTCGACCCCCGGCGGATGCAGCGCCTCATCGAGGCCGGCGCGCTCCAGGGAGACAAGGCGTACACGCTCCCCGACATGCTGGCCGACCTGCACCAGGCGGTCTGGACGGAACTCGGCCGGAACTCGACCATCGATCCATACCGTCGGAACCTCCAGCGCGGCTACCTCGAGCGGATGAACTTCCTGATGACCCAGGAGCTCCCGCCGATCCCGCCGCAGTTCCGCCAGTTCTTCACCGGCACCGACGTCAACGTCACGATGTCGGACATCCGCCCGCTCGTCCGGGGCGATCTGGCCGACCTCCAGCGCCAAATCCGCTCGGCACTCCCTCGGATCACGGACAACGAAACCCGGCTGCACTTGCAGGACGCGCTGGTGCGGATCGATCTGACGCTGAATCCGAAGAAGTAGGCGCGAGGTAAGAGGTGCGTGATTGGAAGTACGAGGTAAGCGGTGAACGGTGAGAAGTAAGCGGGCCCCCAATCAAGATCTCGAATGGGGGCCCGCTTACGTCTTAGGTCTCACCCCTTACCCCTCACGTCTTACCTCTTACCTCGAACCTCGAACCTCTCCCGCCTCAGGCCCCCAGTCGCTTCAGCCGCCGGATGAACTCGCGCTGAGCCCGCCCATCGCGCACCGCCACGAAGATCGTGTCGTCTCCGGCAATCGTACCCACGAACTCGGGCCACGCCAGCCGGTCGAGCGCCACGGCAACGCGATTGGCCTCCCCCGGCGGGGTGTGGATCACCACCAGCGCCTCACCCGCCGGATCGACGGTCAGCAGCCCCTCGGCGATCCGCTGCTCATCGGGATCGGGAAGGGTCTTCGAAGTGCGCCGCGCCTTCTGGTACGCCCCGTCGGCCTTGCTGAGGCCGAGAGAGGAGATGTCGCGGCTCACCGAGGACTGGGTGACTTCCCACCCCTCGGCGCTCAACGCCTCGGCCAGCTCCTCCTGCGTCCCGATCCGCCGGGAGCTGATGAGCTCGAGAATCTTGAGGTGACGCTTCCGGCGATCGGATGTCATCGGACGCTCCCGTCGAGGCGGCCGAGAGCCCGGCGGAAGCGACGGTCCTCGGCGCTGGCCCACCGCCGCACGACGGCGAGCCGGGCGCGAATCCGTTCCAGTCCAAGATGCCCGACGCCCCCGGTCGATCGGCGGCGGGAGAGGATCTCCGCGGCCGTTGAAGGCAGAAATCGTTCTCCCCGCTTCAAGGCCGCGGCCACCTCGCGATAGGCGCGGCGGAACGGCACGCCGAGTTCGACCCGCCGCATCACTTCGTCGGTGGCGAGCGCGTCACCCGCGAGTGCCGCACGGCCGCGGGCCCGGTCGACCTCAAGCCGCGGCACCGCGTGCGCCATCATCGCCAGCATCTCCTCGGCCCGACCGAGCCCGCGGATCAGCGGCTCCTTCAAGAGCTGGAAGTCACGGTGATAGCCGCTGGTGAGCTTCCCCGCGAGCAGGAGCGTGGCCGCGAGATCACCATCGAGCGCCGCCGCGCGCGCGCGGGTCAGCTCGAAGAGATCGGGATTCCTCTTGTGCGGCATGATGCTCGATCCGGTCGCGAGCGCGGTGGGGAGCCGGAGCAGGCCGAACTCCTCCCCCGAGAAGAGGATCACGTCGGCGGAGAGCTTGGCGAGATCGTGGCCCAACTGCACGGTAAAGAAGAGCGCCGCGGCTTCGAGTTTCCCCCGTCCGTTCTGCACCGCGGCGACGTTGTGCTCGACCGCGCCGAAGCCGAGTGCCCGGGCCGCGGCCTCCCGCTTGAGCGGAAGAGGAACACCGTACCCCGCCGCGCTGCCGAGGGGAGAACGGTCCACTCGGCGCCAGAGCGCCGGCAACCCTTCCAAGGTGTCGAGCAATCCTTCGGCGTACGCTGCCGCCCAGAGTGCCGCCGACGAGGGCATCGCTCGGCGGGTGTGGGTGTAACCGGGCCAGAGAGCGGTGCGATGCCGCGCCGCGAAGGCGAGGAGGGCTCCCACCGCGGCTTCGCCGGCGTGATGGATGGCGAGGAGCCGGTCCTTGAGATAGAGCCGGAGATCAGTGGCGACTTGATCGTTTCGAGAGCGCCCCGTGTGGATCCGTTCACCGGCGGGGCCGAGGCGGCGGGTGATCCACTCTTCGACCGCGCTGTGGACATCTTCGTGCGCCGCACCGATGACCAGCCGTCCCCGGCGCGCCGCGACGAGCGCCGCGCGGAGCCCGGCGCGAAGCTTGGCGCACTCATTGTTCGAGAGGATCTCCGAGGCACGCAACCCCTCGACGTGGCCGAGGCTGCCGTAGACATCCCAGACCAGGAGCTCGCGATCCCACTCGCGGTCGTTCCCCACCGTGTAGTCGAACATCATCCGATCGATCTTCGCCGGCGGCGACCATAGCGTGGCCATCTTGCCGTTCTGTCGCCTCATCGCAGGTATTCCTCCGCCACCCGCGCGTAGAACGCCCGCGCCGCGGTGACTTCGGGGAGATCAACGCATTCATCCGGAGTGTGGGAGCGCCGACTGGTCCCGGGTCCGCATTTGAGCGCATCGGCATGGCGGAGGAAGACCCAGTCGGAGCAGGTGGGGCTGCCGAAGCTCCGCGCCGCGGGGCGGGCGCGCATGACCGCGGCGAGGAGCGCCGATCCGGCGGGGGTCTCGCAGGGGACCAGCCGTTCGCTGGTCACGACCACCGCCGACTGAAGACGCGCTTTGAGCGCGGCGGCAAGTTCCCCGTGAGTCCACGTCGGCGTACTCCGCACGTCGAGGACCGCCTTGGCACTCGGCGGGGTAACGTTCCGGCTCACTCCCGCTTCCACCATCGTCGCCGTGATCGTCGGCTGGCCCAGTACCGGATGGGGCCGCTCCCGGGCGATGTCGCCGAGGAGAAGGAGATCCGATGCGAGCACCGTGACCGCATTGGTGAACGCCCCTTCCGAGGCGTAGCCAGCGTGGCGCTGATCCCCCTTGGCCACGAGATCGATCATCATAAGCCCGCGCTGGGCTAGCGCCACGTCGAGGTTGGTCGGCTCTCCGATCACGGCGGCGTCAATCGCGCCCGCCGCCGCGACCAGCGCCGGCATCGTGGTGTGCCTGGTCTCCTCGCCGTAACCGAGGAGGAGGAGCAGGTGCCCGCGCGCGGGCCCGCCCCGCTCGGCCAGATCGTGGAGCGCCGTGAGCATCGCGGCGACGCTCGCTTTGGCATCACCGGACCCGCGGCCGTAGAGCTTGTCACCCTCGATCGTCGGAACGTAGGGATCCCGGGTCCATCCTTCACCGGGCGGCACCGTATCGAGATGCGAGGCGAAGGCGAGCGTGGGGCCGGTGGCGTGCCCCGCGATCTGGACCACAACGCCATTGTCATCTCGGCGCACATCGAGCCCCCAGGCGCGCACGGTCTCCTCGACCAGGCAGCCGAGCGCCTCCTCGGTACCGCTCACCGAAGGGGTCGCGACCAGCTCCCGGAGGAGCGCGATCTCAGCTGGCGAGGTCGACGCCAAGGTAGGTGGCCTTCTCCTTCCGGCCCACGATCATCGTGCCGCAGCCGGCACCGGTGAATACTTCGAGCAGGAGCGCGTCGGGCGTCCCCCCCGCGATGATGTGCGTGCGCTCGACGCCGCCGGTCGCGGCACGAATGCAGGCCTCGACCTTGGGGCGCATCCCGCCGGCGAGGGCACCGCTCGCCATCAACCCGGCGAGATCATCCGGATCGGCAAAGGCGATGAGGGTCGCCGGATCATCCCGGTCCCGGAGCACTCCCGGTGCGCCGGTCAGGAAGATCAGCTTCTGGGCTCGAAGCGCCACGGCGAGCGACTCCGCCACCGTGTCGGCGTTGACGTTATAGACGTGACCTTCGGCATCCCCCGCGAGGCTCGCGATCACGGGGACGAAGCGGGCTTCGAGCAGCGTCGTGATCACCCGCGGATCGACGCCGATGACGTCACCCACGTGACCGTAGTCGACGGTCCGTTCCCGGCCGTCGTCATCTACCACGCTGACAGGGGGACGGCGGCGCGCGGTGATGAGATCAGCGTCGACGCCGGAAAGTCCGACCCCTTGGATCTCGTGCTCCCGAAGCGCCGCGAGGAGGTCGACGTTCAACTGCCCGGCGTAGACCATCTTCGCCACTTCGAGCGCCTGATCGTCAGTGACCCTCCGCCCCGCGACCACCTGCGGCTCCCCGCCCAACCGCTTGGTGAGCGCGTTGGCCTGGGGTCCGCCGCCGTGCACCACCACCAGGCGGATGCTGAGCGAGGAAAGGAGCGCCAACTGCGCCGCCACCTGATCGAGCACCGCGGCGTCACGAAGCACATCGCCACCGAGCTTCACGACGAAGACGTGGTCGCGATATGCCCGCACGTAGCGGAGCGCGCCCTTCAGTCCGGTGATCCCCTTCGAGCTGTCGATCGACAATCGGCCTCCCTCCTCTGCAACGTGAACTGGTAACGGTAAACGGTGAACGGGTCACTCCCCGTTTACCGTTGCCCGTTCACCGTTTACCGATCAACTCCAGCAACAGCGCCCGCTGCACGTGCAGCCGGTTCTCCGCCTGATCCACGACCACTGAGTTCGGCCCGTCGAGCACCGCGCCGTCGAGCTCGACGTTCCGCCGCACCGGCAGGCAGTGCAGCACGATCCCCTTCCCGCTCGGCGTGCGGCGGACCCGTTCCTGGGTGACGCGCCAATCGCGGAGTCCCGCGCGGAAGCCCGATTCTTCCTCGGGCTTTCCGAAGAACTGGAGCGAGCCCCACGACTTGGGATAGATCGCGTGCGCACCGGCCAGCGCGCCGTCGAAATCCTCAGTCACCTTGACCGATCCGCCGCGCGCGGAGGCGAGGGTGCCGATCGCGGCCATGTCGTCGGGATCGAGGTCGTACCCAGCGGGGCGCGCGATCACGATCTCCATGCCGAGCTGCGCCGCGGCGATCGCCGCGCTGGCGGGGACCGCCGTCGGAAGCGGCTTCGGATGCCAGGCCCAGGCGAGCACGAAGCGCTTCCCCCGGGTCTCCCCCAGGTGCTCCTGCAGCGTCAGCGCGTCGGCGAGTCCCTGGCAGGGATGGCGCCGCGCCGATTCCATGTTGATGACCGGCTTCTCAGAGTAGCGGGCGAAGTTCCGGATCACCTCGTCCTTCCGCGCCTTGGCCCACTCGGTCCCGCGCGGAAAGCTCCGCACCGCGAGCGCGTCGGCGTAGCGGCCGAGGACGCGGGCTGCCTCGATGATGTGCTCGACCGTGGTTCCGTCCATCACCGCGTCGAGTTCGGTCTCTAGGCTCCAGCTCCCCTTCCCCGGCTCCAAGATCACCGCGTGGCCGCCGTGAAGGAACATCGCGGTCTCGAAGCTCGCGCGCGTCCGGAGACTCGGATCCATGAAGATCGCGGCGAGGACTTTCTTCTCCAGCCCGCCAGGG
>JBIOIC010000086.1:0-8803 GCA_044449625.1 Gemmatimonadales bacterium
ACACCGGCGGGCGCCCGGCGGGGAGCATCACGGCGGGGTGGTTCCTCCGTGAGTTCGCCGAGTCCTTCCCCTGGGCCCATCTCGATATCGCCGGCACCGCCTACACCGATCGCGAAGACTCGGCGATGGCGAAGGGCCCGACGGGGATCGGCGTCCGCCTCTTCACCGAGTTCGTCCTTGGCCGTGCGGGGGCGTAACGCTGCGAAGGTGCTCTGGGTGCTCGCCGGGGCCGCCTGCGGCGGCCCTCTGTCGTTAGCGGCCCAGATCCCTGACACGACGATCGCCGACACGCTCCTGACCGATTCGCTGCGGCGCGGTCCCGATCAGACTCAGAAGCTGCTCGATGCGCAGGCGCTCGAACTGGTGCGGGTGCCGGTCGCGCCTCACCTCGGCGAACGCGGACCCGCGCCGCCGCTCACCCGCATCATCCTCGACCGCGATTCGATCGACTGGCACAACGCCGAGACCCTGGGGGATCTGCTCCAGGCGCAGCCGGGCGTGTACCTCTGGCGGAGCGGCTGGATCGGTCACCCCGAATACGCCGACTACCAGGGGCGCGGCGCCTCATCGGTGCGGTACATCCTCGACGGGGTGCCGTATCTGCCGCTGGGCCCCGACAGCACCGGTGTCAACCCGGGGATCTTTCCGCTCTCATTACTCGATCGGGTCGAGATCGAACGATGGCCCGGGCGCCTGGTGGTCCGGATGTACACCCGCAACTACGACCGGCTGGCGCCCCGTTCGCGGATCCTTGTGGCGGCGGGAGACCGAAAGTTCGCCCGCTTCGGCGGTGCGCTGGAGCGCCGCTACAGCTCCGGTGCCGGTTTCACGCTGGCGGCGGACTACCTGAACGCGCCGACCCGCAGCGGTGAGGGGACCGATGCGCAGCAGCTGAGCTTCCTCGCCCAGGGGAGCTACATCCCCTCGGATCAGGCGGGGCTTCAGTATCAGGTGATCCGGACCTCCCCCGACTATTCCAGCTGGCAGAACACGATTCCGGGAGACACCCTCGGCGCCGGGCTCAATGGTGACCGCACCGACGCGCAGTTCCGCGGCTTCCTGCGCCGAGGGCCGGAGGGAGACGGAGCCCAGCTCGATCTCGTGATGGGATCGAGCCGTTGGAGCGGCACCGGGGTGGCCCAGGACGTCGGGTTGCTGGCAATGAACGGCGCGCTGCAGCGGCCCACCTGGCGGATCAATGCCGGGGCTTCGGCCTGGAGCCGGTGGACGCCGTTCGAAGGTCGGATCGAAGGGGGCTGGACCCCCCTCGCGGGGATGGCGGTGAGCGGCGAGGCGGTGCATCAGGGCCACAGCGGCGCTCGGCAGAGCGATTGGATCGGGGTGCAGGCGGGCGTGACGCTGCCGCTCGCGGTGCAGCTCAACGGGAGTCTGCGGGAGGGATCGGAGGTCGCCACGCCCACGATCCTGATCGATCAGGCCCAGCAGCTCCACGACTGGCGGCTCTCGGCTAGTTGGCAGCGCCCGCTCCTCGGTGTGGAAGCGGCCTACGTGCATACCGCAGCGTTCCGGCCGATGGCGTTCCAGCCCTATCTGCAGGTCCGGTCGCTGGCTCCCATTGGCGCCGCCGAGTGGCTGGAGGTGAGCGCGCGGCTCTCCCCCCGGCCGTGGCTCCTCGTCGAGGCGCGCTATGGGGATCCGCAGCGAGTCACCGCCGACGGCATTCCGCCGACCCACTCGATCATCACCGGCACCATCCGCTCCAAGTTTCTGCGGCAGTATCGGAGCGGGATCTTCGACCTGAAGCTGCAGGCGGCGATGGAGTCGTGGGGCCGCGGCGTCATCGGGCGGGATTCGGTCGGATCGGCGATGGTGCTCCCCGGAGCGACCTACTTCCGGGTGCAAGTCGAACTCAAGCTCTCGCGGTTCATCCTGTACTACGACCGGATGAACCTGCGGGGCACGCAGTTGGGCTACGTCCCCGGGTTCATCATCCCGACGGGGGGACAGAGCTTCGGGGTGCGTTGGGAATTCGTGAACTGAGTTCGGCCCTCCCGCCAAGTCCAATCCCGACATATATTTCGCACCTTTTCCATCCCTGCCGGGAGGCCGAGCTGCCGCAGAGCATGACCGGGTATGGCGCCGGAGAAGGCGCCGTGGGTGGTGGGCGTTTGCGGATCGAGATTCGCACCGTCAACCACCGCTACTTCAACCTGGCGCTCCGCTGGCCGGATGATCTCGGCGCCCTCGAAGGGGAGCTGCGCGAGGCGCTCCGCAAGGAGTTCGACCGGGGCCACTTGGCGGTGCAGGTCCGCTGGGTCGAGCGTCCGGAACGTGAAGCGCCGCTGGCCTTGGATCTGGAGCGAGCCCGTCAGGCCGCCGATCGCCTCCGGGAACTGCAGACGGCGCTCGGTCTCCCGGGCCAGGTTTCGCTGGAACTAGTCGCGCGTCAGCCCGAGGTGCTGAGTTCCCGGGTCGTCTCGGAGGAGAGTCAGGTGACCTGGGCGGAGGTGGCGCCCGTCGTGGCCCAGGCGGTGGCGGAGTGCCGGGCGATGCGGGCGCGTGAGGGTGCGGCGGTGGCGGCCGAGCTGGAGCATCGGCTGGGTCTGGTGGAACGCTCCGCCGCGGCCATCGAGCGGCTCGCGCCGGAGCGGATCGTCCGGGAGCGGGATCGGCTGCGGACGGCGGTGGCGCAACTGCTCGACGGCCGCGCGACGGACGAGGCGCGGTTGGCCCAGGAACTCGCCTTCCTGGCCGAGAAGCTCGACATCACCGAGGAGCTGGTGCGGTTCCAGGCCCACATCGGCGCCTGCCGTGCGGCCCTGCGAGGCGCGGAGCCTTCCGGCAAGCGGCTCGGTTTTCTGGCCCAGGAGCTCGGCCGCGAGGTGAACACGATGGGGTCGAAGGCCAATGATGCGGCCATCACCCACGAGGTCGTGACGATGAAGGGCGAGCTCGAGAAGTTCCGCGAGCAGCTTGAGAATCTCGAGTGAAGCCTTTTCTCCTCGTCCTATCGGCGCCTTCGGGGTGCGGCAAGACGACGATTGCCCGGCGGCTGCTCGCCGATCATCCCGAGCTGGGATATTCGGTCTCGGCGACGACGCGGCCGCCGCGAACGGGAGAGCGGGACGGAGCGGCGTATCACTTCCTGACTCCGGCTGAGTTCGAGCGACGGGTCAAGGCGGGCGATTTCGTCGAGTGGGCCGAGTACGTGGGGCACCGCTACGGCACGCTGCGGCGGGAGATCGAGGGGATCCTCGGTGCCGGGCGGATCGCGGTCCTGGACATCGAGGTACAGGGCGCGCGGCAGGTGCGACGGCATTTCCCCGACGCGGTGCACGTCTTCATCCTGCCCCCCTCGGGCGCGGCGCTGGCGGCGCGGCTCCGGGGACGGCTGACGGAAGGGAAGGCCTCCTACCGCACGCGGCTGCTCCGCGCGGCGCAGGAGATGCTGGCGGTGGACGAATACGACTACGTCGTGGTCAACGATGACCTCGCGGTGGCGGTGGAGCAGGTGGCGGACATCGTAGGCGCCGAAGGGCGCCGGGTGCCGCGGCGGGACAAGCTGATGCGGGAGATCGAAGAGTTACGGCGCGAGGTCATGGCCGAGGCCGAGGCAGCGGACGTTCAGTAACCGGAGGCAGGATGCGGATCTACACCCCCGTTGAAGTCGCCAAGCAGGCGGGCAACAAGTACCTCGGCGTGCTGGTGGCGGCCAAGTTCGCCCGCTACGCCAATGAGTTGCCGAAAGAGCGCCTGACCCAGAAGGAACAGAAGCTCACGACCGTGTCACTCGACGCGCTCACCGAAGGCGACCTGTCGTACAAGCTGGTCCGGCGCCGCCGCTCCGAGACGTGACCCTCTGGGCCGGCCGGCACGTCATCCTCGGCGTGTCGGGCGGGATCGCCAGCTACAAGAGCTGTGCCCTCGCCCGGCGCCTAGCCGAGGCCGGCGCCTTGGTGGACGTGATCCTGACGTCCGGGGCGGCCGAATTCGTGCGGCCGGTCACCTTCGAGGCGCTCACCGGGCGCCGCGTCCTCACCTCCCTCTGGGAGCCGGATGCGGCGCTCGCGCATATCCACTTGGCCCATCACGCCGATCTGGTCATCGTGGCGCCGGCGACCGCCAATCTCCTCGCCCGGGCGGCGCAGGGTCTGGGCGATGACCTGCTCACCACACTCCTCCTTGCCCGCGGCGCGCGCCCGACGCTCCTCGCCCCGGCGATGAACGACGAGATGTACGCCCATCCCGCCACGCAGGCCAATCTCCGGCTGCTGGCGGAACGGGGGATCGTCTTCGTCGGTCCGGAGAGGGGTGCGCTGGCGGAGGGTCCGTCGGATCGTCCCGGCCGGATGAGCGAACCCGAAGTGATCCTGGCCCACGCGGCCCGGGCGCTTCGAAGCGGAGGACCGCTGGCGGGCAAGCGCGTCGTGGTGACCGCCGGCCCGACCCGCGAAGCGATCGACCCGGTGCGGGTCGTCACCAACCGGTCGAGCGGACGGATGGGATACCGGGTGGCCGAGGTGGCCTGGGAGCGGGGGGCGTCGGTGACACTCATCAGCGGCCCGGTCGAACTCGCACCCCCGGTCGGGATCACCCTCAGGCGGATCGAGACCACGGACGAGCTGGAGCGGGAAGTTCGGACGGCGCTCCCCGGCGCCGATGTGCTGGTGATGGCCGCCGCCCCGGCCGACTATCGCCCCACGACGCCGAGCGCGGTGAAGCACCCGCGGCAGGACGGTGCGCTCGCGCTCCCGCTGGAGCCGACGACCGACATCCTGAGCGCGACCGCCGCGGTGCGCCGCCCGGGGAGCGTGATCGTCGGGTTCGCATTGGAGACTGGAGACGCGATCGCCAAGGGGAAGGCGAAGCTGGAGCGGAAGGCGCTCGACCTCAACGTGGTGAACGACGCGCTCGAACCGCGTGTCGGCTTCGAGGTCGACACCAACCGAGTCGCGATCCTGGATCGTGACGGCGGCTCGACGATCCTCCCGCTGCAATCGAAGCGCGAGGTGGCGGAGAAGATCCTCGACGCCGTGGAGGCGCGCCTTGTCGGATGAGCGCGCGCGGTACCTCCGGCAACAGGCGGAGCTCGGGGGGCGGGAGGTGGTGGTAGGTCAGGACTCCGGATTCAGGGATCGAGGGCCTGCCTCGGTACCTGCGGCCGCTGAAGCATCGCCAGCCGTCATACAGACACCCGCCGCTGAGCGCCAAGCCCCGAGTGCTGAGTCCGCCTCTTCCGGCTGGCGCAAAGGCGCCCCGCCGATTCCGGGTCCGGGGCTTACGGTACACCCGCCAGCGCTGCTCATTGGAGATGAGATCGGCGCGCTTGCGACCCTCGAAGTGGTCGCCGCGATGATCCGCGGGTGCCGGAAATGTCCGCTCTGCGAGGGCCGGACCCAGACGGTGCCTGGTGAGGGCGACTCGGCGGCGCGATTGGTCATCGTGGGGGAAGGACCGGGGCAGACCGAGGATGAGACCGGCCGCCCGTTCGTTGGCCGGGCGGGGGAACTGCTCGACAAGATTCTGGGGTCGATTGAGATTCCGCGCTCGACGGCGTATATCCTCAATATCGTGAAGTGCCGGCCGCCCCAGAACCGGGCGCCCTTGCCTGACGAGATTGCCGAGTGCCTGCCGTATCTGCATCGCCAACTGGCCTTGCTCCAGCCGAAGGTGATTCTGGCGGCGGGCGCCACCGCGGCGACGGCTCTGTTGCACTCCAAGAAAGGCCTGGGCCAGCTCCGCGGCCAGGTGCATCGCTACGGCGCGATCCCGGTGGTGGTGACCTACCATCCCGCCGCGCTGCTGCGGAACCCCAACTGGAAGAAGCCGACCTGGGATGACGTCCGTATTGCCCGACAACTCCTCGACGCCTGACGCCGCCGCTCCCGGGCCGCGGGGCGCGCCCTGGGACAACGACGCCGAGCAGGCGGTCCTCGGCGCGATGCTGCTCGACCAGGACGCGGCGCTCCGCGCGGCGGAGCTGCTTGAGGACTGGATGTTCTACGCCGAACGGCACCGCCGGATATTCCGGGCGATGCTGCACCTCACCGAACAGCGGATCGTCATCGACCAGTTGACGCTGCGCGACGAGCTGGTGCGGCGCGGCGAGCTCGACAGCACCGGCGGCCTCCCCTATGTGGCCGAGCTGGTCGATGCCGTCCCCACCGCCGCCAACCTCGAGTTCCACGCCGGGATCGTCCGCGAAAAGGCGATCCAGCGCCGCCTCATCGAAGCCGCCACCCAGATCATCCAGGAGACCTACGAGGGCCGGAGCAAGGCCGGGGAGCTCCTCGACCGCGCCGAGGCGAGGATCTTCCAGATCGCGCAGACCCGCCGGGATGACGGGTTCATGCGGATCAAGGAGATGCTCTGGCCGACGATGGAGCGCATAGAAACGCTCCAGAAGAATGCGAAATCGGTTACCGGTGTTCCGAGCGGCTTCCGAGATTTGGATGAGCTGACCTCTGGCTTCCAGCCGTCGGAGCTGATCATCGTGGCGGCGCGCCCCTCGATGGGGAAGACGGCGTTCTGCTTGAACCTCGCCGCCCACGCCGCGCTCGACGCCGAGACGGGGGTCGCGGTCTTCTCGCTCGAAATGAGCAAGGAGGCGCTGGTCCAGCGGCTCCTCTGCGCCGAGGCGGGGGTGGACAGCCAGAAGGTCCGCACCGGGCGGCTGCGGGACGACGAGTACTCGCGTCTGGCGCGGGGCGCCGGGGTGCTGGCTCAGGCCCCGATCTGGATTGACGACACGCCGTCGCTCACGCTGCTGGAGATGCGCTCGAAGGCGCGGCGGCTGCGGGCCGAGAGCGATGTCGGCCTCATCATCGTGGACTACCTGCAGCTGATGCGGAGCCCGGACATGGCGGAGAATCGAGTGCAGGAGATCTCGGACATCTCGCGCTCCCTGAAGGGGCTGGCACGGGAGCTCGAAGTGCCGGTCATCGCCCTCTCGCAGCTCTCCCGCGCGTCGGAACAGCGGGGCGGGGAGCGGACGCCCATTCTCTCCGACCTCCGCGATTCCGGCGCCATCGAGCAGGACGCCGACCTCGTGGTCTTCATCCATCGCCCCGAGATGTACAAGGACCTGCGCGACAAGGCCGAGGCGGCGGGGAAGTCGCTCGACGGACTGGCCGAGGTCAACCTCGCCAAGAACCGCAACGGGCCGACCGGATCGCTCGAGCTCTTCTTCAATAAGTCCATCACCCGCTTCACCGATCATTCCGACCGGGAGCCGCCCGCGGAGGCGATCCCCGATGACGCCTAAGGCGCGGTCGGTCTATCGCTGCACCGAGTGCGGGCACGACCATCCGAAGTGGGTGGGGCGCTGCGAGGCCTGCGGCGCCTGGAACGCGGTGGCGGAAGAGCCGGTCGCCCTCCGTGCCGCAGCCGCACCGGCTCAGCGGCGCATCGGCACCGCGGGGCGTCGCACGGCCGAAAATCCGCCCGCGCGGCTGCGGGACATCGCGGAATCGCGCCTCGCCCGGTGGCTGGTCGGGCTTCCCGAACTCGACTTCGTTCTCGGGGGCGGGATCGTGCCGGGATCGCTCACCCTGATCGGCGGCGAGCCGGGAATCGGCAAGTCGACCCTCCTCCTGCAGGCCTGCGCCCGGCTGGAGCGCTCCGGCCGCCGGACGCTCTACGTGAGCGGTGAGGAATCTCCCGAACAGATTCGGCTCCGCGCCCTTCGCCTCGAAGAAGACAGCGGCGCCGTCCACGTCCTCGGCGAGACCCGTCTCGAAGCGATCCTCGACACCGCCGCCTCCCTCTCGGCCGAAGTCATCATCCTCGATTCGATCCAGACCGTCTTTACCGACGCGCTCGAAGGGGCGCCCGGGAGCGTGGGGCAGGTGCGGGAGTGCGCCGCGCTCCTGATGCGCTTCGCCAAGGAGAGCGGTGCGGCGGTGCTGGTGGTGGGGCACGTTACCAAGGGTGGAACGGTGGCGGGGCCGAAGACACTGGAGCACATCGTCGATACCGTGCTCTACTTCGAAGGGGAGGGGATGCACGATCACCGTCTACTGCGTGCCACCAAGAACCGGTTCGGATCGGTGGACGAAGTCGGGGTCTTCGCGATGACCGAACGCGGGCTGATTCCGGTGCAGAGCCCGTCGGCGCTCTTTCTCTCCGCCCGTGCCCCCGGCACCAGCGGGAGCGCGGTGACCGCGCTGATGGAAGGGACCCGCCCGATGCTGGTCGAAGTCCAGGCGCTCGCGGCGCGCTCGGGTTATGGCACTCCGCAGCGGGTGGCGACGGGGCTCGATCACAAACGTCTCGCCGTGTTGCTCGCGGTGCTGGAGCGCCGAGGGGGGACGTCGTTCGCCGAACTCGACGTCTTCGTGCAGGTGAGCGCGGGGGTGCGCTTGACTGAACCCGCCGGCGATCTGGCTGTTGCGGCGGCGCTGGTATCGAGCGTAATGAATCGCCCGACCCCTCCTGACGCTCTCTTCCTCGGCGAGCTCGGCCTCGGCGGTGAGGTGCGGCTGGTCGGCGGGATGGAGCGGCGGCTCGCCGAAGCGCAGCGCCTCGGATTTTCCCGGGCGTTTGTTCCGGGACGGTTCAAGGGACGGGTGGCGGGACTGACCGTGGTGAGCATCGATCACGTTGATGCCCTGGTGGCCGCGCTTGCCGCGTGACGTGGGCGTGGTGGTCGTCGCGGCGGGCCTCGGGCTGCGGGCGGGTGGCGAGGTGCCGAAGCAGTTCCGCTTTATCGCCGGCGTTCCGCTGGTGCTCCGCGCGCTCCGCCCCTTCACCATTCATCCCGACGTCTTCCACGTGGTGGTGGTCCTCCCTCCCGCGATGACCGCGACCCCGCCCGAATGGCTGGCGGTGCTGCGGGGAGGGA
>JBIOIC010000087.1:0-8795 GCA_044449625.1 Gemmatimonadales bacterium
ATCCAGCTCATCCACTGGCGGCCGGAGCCGAGCCGCCCGCCGAGGCCGAGACGGAAGAAGGGAAGCATCCGCGCCAACGCGCCCCCTTCACGCGCGAGGACGAGACCGAAGCGTGTATGAACTACTCGAATGCCCGCGCCCCTGGCCGGTGCGGTGGCCCCCTCCCACGCGCGGCCGACGTCGGGGAGAAAGCCGGTGCCGGCGGGACTCACTTCGGTGAGGAGTTCGTCGCCGCGGTCGCCGTAGATCCCGATCGCCGAGGCGGTGATCAGGGTGCGGGGCGGCGCCGGGAGCCGGAGGAGGGAAGCGACGAGGGTGGTCGTGCCGCGGACGCGGCTCTCGCGGATGGCGTTTTTCCGGCGCGGGGTCCAGCGGCCCGCGGCGATATTTTCTCCCGCGAGGTGGACCACCGCGGCCACCGCGCCGAGTCCGATGAGGTCGATGACGTTGCCGGGGTCCCAGCGGACTTCGCCTGTGCGGGGAGCGCGGCGGACCAGCGGTGTTACCCGATGGCCCTCGGCGGTCAGCGAGGCGGCGAGGGCGCGCCCGAGGAACCCGCTCGCGCCGGTGATGGCGACGTGGAGCGGCTCCGGCATTTCAGGAAGGGAGGGGCCAGGGGCGGGTCATCAGCTCCGCCACCCGGTCCTTGGTGAAGAGCCCGATCACGGCACCGCTGGCGTCGACCACCGGGAGCGCCGGGAGCCGGCTCGCGATCAGGGCCTCAAAGGCGGCGGCGAAGGGGAGGGTCTCGGAGAGGAGCGGGAAGTGCGTCGCCATCACTCCCTGGACCTCCGTCATCGGGTGGCCTTCGTCGAGTCCGCGGGCCAGATGATCCCGGGTGAGGAGGCCGACGATCGTGCCGTCGTGACCGACGACGGGGAAATCGCGCTGTACCTTGGACTGCAGCCGTGCGGCCAGATGGTCGAGCGGAGTCCACGCCGGGATGGTCTCGAAGGGGTGGAGCATCACCTGGCCAGCCGTCAGCGCCGTGGCCGCGGTGCGGAAGGCCACCGCGCGCGCCTCGCTGGTGCCGCTCGACCAGACGAAGAGGGCGATGAGGATGAGGATCCAGTCCCCGGGGGCAAACCAGGGCTTGAGGCCGACGATCCCGATCACCGCGAAGCCGACCGCGATCACACGGCCGACCTGCGCCGCGTAGTGCGTCGCCCGCACGTAACCGGCGCGCGGCACCATCAGGGCCCGGAGCACCCGGCCGCCGTCCATCGGGAAGGCGGGGATCAGATTGAAGAGGAGCAGGAAGAGGTTGACCCGATAGAGGTTGCTGAATATGAGCGCCGCGAGCCCGCCGGCATCCCGGGCCGCCGGCAACAGGCGGAGCCCCGCGTACCCGATGACCGCGAGAACGAGCGTCACAGCCGGCCCCGCGAGTGCGATCAGGACCTCCTGGCGCGGCTCTTCGGGCATCCGCTCCAGCCGGGCCAGGCCGCCGAAGGGGAGGAGGGTGATATCGGGCGTGCGGATCCCGAAATACGCCGCCATCCGGGCGTGCCCGAATTCGTGGAGGATGACGCAGGCGAAAATGCCGAGGACGAAGGCGGTCGTCACGATGGCCGACGTAATCCCGCCCGACTGGTAGCTCTCCAGAGCGTACCAGCCGAGGAGCAGCAGGAAGGTGCCGTGGATCTTGAGCTCGGTGCCCCAGATCCGGCCGATGCCGAAGGACCAACTCATGGGGGGAGCATACCCCGGGAGCAGGGCTCGGGGCCAGTAGCTCCCGTCCGGCGCTTTCGGGAGCCGGAGCCGGGCACTACTATTGATGCCTCGCACCCCAGCTGGAGCGTTGCCATCAGCACCACGGCCAAACCCGCCGCTTCCCCCGCGCCGGCCCCGACACCGGTCGCCGCCGCGCCCGTTGCGCCCGCCGCGCCGCCCGCGCCTTCCTGGACCATCAAGGACGCCGAGAAGCTCTACAACGTCCCCGGGTGGGGACTCGGCTACTTCCGGGTCAACCCCGCCGGTCACGTCACCGTGCACCCCGACGGGAACGCCAAGCGCGGGCTCGATCTCTTCCAACTCGCGATGGATCTGGAGGCCCAGGGGATCCGGCTTCCACTCCTGCTCCGATTCTCCGACATCTTGAAGTCGCGCCTCGAGGCGCTGGCGGCGCAGTTCCAGAACGCCATCAAGGAATTCGGCTACAACTCGGGGTACACCACGGTCTATCCGATCAAGGTGAACCAGCAGCGCCACGTGGTGCAGGAGATCGTCGAGTTCGGGACACCGCTCGGGGTCGGCCTCGAGTGCGGGTCCAAGCCGGAGCTCCAGGCGGTGCTCGGACTCTCGGAGAGCACCGACCACCTGATCGTCTGTAACGGCTACAAGGACGAGGAGTTCCTCCGCCTGGCGCTGATGGGGCAGAAGCTGGGGCACCAGGTCTTCATCGTGGTGGAACAGCTGAACGAGCTGGAGACCCTGCTCCGGGTGGCCACGGAGTTCGACATCAAGCCCAACATCGGGGTGCGGATCAAACTCGCGACCGAAGGGGCGGGACGGTGGGCCAAGAGCGGCGGGGAGAAGAGCAAGTTCGGTCTGAGCGCGGCTCAGCTGACCAAACTGCTGGCCCGGCTGGACGGGGAGGGGAAGCGCGACTGGCTCCGCCTGATCCATTTCCACCTCGGCAGCCAGATTACCGACATCCGTTTCATCAAGACGGGACTCGAGGAGGTCGGCCGCTTCTACGCCGAACTCCGCAAGCTCGGCTTCAACGTGACCCACGTCGACGTGGGGGGCGGGCTCGGCGTGGACTATGACGGGTCCCGGTCGATCCGCCCGGCGAGCATGAACTACACCATGCGGGAGTACGCCAACGACGTGGTGTACACCCTCGGCACCATCTGCAAGGCGCTTGACCTCCCCCATCCGCACATCATCTCGGAGTCGGGCCGGGCCATCACGGCGCACCATTCACTCCTGCTGGTGAACGTGATCGACGTGGAGTCCCAGCTGGAGCCGCTGCTCCCGCCGCTGCGTCCCGACGCGCACCCGCTGCTCAAGGAGTTTCGGGAGAACCTCGACGGCCTGGAGGGTTCGCCTGAACGGCTGGTCGAGGCGTTCCACGACGCCACCTTCTCCAAGGAGCGGGCGCAGGAGCTCTTCGCGAGCGGGGTTTTCTCCCTCCACGACCGGGCCGACGCCGAGCAGCTGTATCTCTGTACCGTCAATGCGGTGGCGCGCGCCATCGGAGACGATCGGGCCTCGTACTCCGACATCCTGAGCGACATCGACGCGACGCTGGTCGACCGGTACTTCTGCAACTTCTCGCTCTTCCAGTCGCTGCCTGACAGCTGGGCTATTGACCAGCTCTTCCCCATCATGCCGATCCACCGGCTGGCGGAGCCGCCGATCCGGAAGGGGACGCTGCAGGACATCACCTGCGACTCTGACGGCACCATCGACCGCTTCTCGGGCGGCCGGAAGGGGAAGCCGGCGCTGGAGCTCCACCCGGTGCTCGATGACGAGCCGTACATCCTGGGGATTTTCCTGACCGGGGCCTATCAGGAGATCCTGGGCGACCTGCACAACCTCTTCGGCGACACCAACGCGGTCCACGTGCGGCTGACCGAACCGGGCTACGAGGTGACCGATCTGGTCCGCGGCGATACCGTCACCGAAGTGCTGAACTACGTCCAGTTCCACGCCGGCGATCTGCTCACCGTCTTCCGGCGGAAGGTGAGCCGGGCGACCGCCATTACCCGGGCCGAGGCCAATATGTTCATCGCCGACTACGTGGCGGGCCTGGAGGGCTACACCTATCTCGAGGACAGCATCGAGATGCGGCTGGACAACAACGGTGAACGGTGAACGGTCAACGGTGAACGGGCTGCAGGTGCCGGGATCTCCGGAACTACGAACCCCTCTTGGCGGCTGACGCTCAAGAGGGGTTCGAATTCCTGGAAGGTGACCGATCTCCTGTTCACCTTTTACCGTTCACCGTTGACCACTGCTACCTCCGGTTCGCCATCGGCACGAAGGCCCGTTCGGCGGCACCGATGTAGATCTGCCGCGGCCGGGCGATCTTCTGCTCCTTGTCGAGCAGCATCTCTTCCCACTGCGCCAGCCAGCCCGGGGTCCGGCCCAT
The DNA here is from genome assembly GCA_044449625.1 of Gemmatimonadales bacterium. Lineage (GTDB taxonomy): Bacteria > Gemmatimonadota > Gemmatimonadetes > Gemmatimonadales > GWC2-71-9 > CAMLHU01. The sequence continues at coordinate 4,100 of JBIOIC010000087.1, forward strand.
CGCGAAGAGCACCGTGAAGTAATCGGTGGGATAGCCCATCGCCTGATAGATGAGTCCGGAGTAGAAGTCGACGTTGGGGTAGAGCTTCCGCTTGATGAAGTACTCGTCGGAGAGCGCGATCCGCTCGAGCTCGAGGGCGATCTCCAGCTTCGGGTTCAACCCCGTCTGCGCGAAGACGCTATCGGCCACTTTCTTGATCAGCTTGGCCCGCGGGTCGTAGGACTTGTACACCCGGTGGCCGAAGCCCATCAGGCGGCCATTGCCGGCCTTTACCTGGTCGATGAAGGCGGGGATGCTCTTCTTCTCGCCGATCTCGTCAAGCATCTTGAGCACGGCCTCGTTGGCGCCGCCGTGCAGCGGCCCGTAAAGGGCGGCGATCCCCGCCGCGACCGCCGAGAACGGATCGACGTCGCTGGAGCCGACGGCGCGCACCGCGCTGGTGGAGCAGTTTTGCTCGTGGTCGGCGTGAAGGATGAGCAGGATCTCCAGCGCCTTCTGCAGCACCGGGTTCGGCTGATGCTGCCCCCCGATGTTGAACGTCATGTTGACGAAATTGCCGATGTAGTCGAGGTCGTTGCGGGGGAACTCATACGGCAGCCCGCGCGAATGCCGGAAGGCGAACGCGGCCAGCGTCGGCATCTTGGCCAGGAGGCGGATCCGCTGGATGTAGCGATTCTGCGGGTCCTGAATATGCTTCGCGTCGGGATAGAAGGTCGAGAGGGCGCCCACGGTACCCAGCAGCGCCCCCATCGGGTGGGCGTCGTAGCGGAAGCCTTCCAGGAACTTGATGATGTTGGTGTGCACGTAGGTGTGGTAGGTGATGTCGTGCACCCAGGTCTCGAGCTGCTGCTTGTTGGGGAGCTCTCCTTCATTCAGCAGGTAGGCCACTTCGAGAAAGCTCGCCTGCTCGGCCAGTTGCTCGATGGGATATCCCCGGTAGCGCAGGATCCCCCGGTCGCCGTCGATGAAGGTGATGGCGCTCCGGCACGCCGCCGTGTTCATGAAGGCGGGATCGTAGGTCATCAGGCCGAAGTCTTCATCGGAGGTCTTGATCTGGCGCAGGTCCATCGCCTTGATGGTGCCCTCGGCGATGGGAACCTCGTAGGACTTCCCGGTGCGATTGTCGGTGATGGAGAGGGTGTCTTTGGACACGAGTATGGTCCTCAATGGTCGGAACGGAATGATGCGGACAGCCACCAAACATACTCGGACCCGCGCCCGAAGGCGGAGTGGGGAGGACGATGCCCCGGCCTGAACCCACCCTCGCCGAGCGGGCGCGCGGAACGCTGCTGGGGCTCGCGGCCGGTGATGCCTTGGCCCGCCCCGCCGGGCCCGGGGCCACGCCGGCCTCTCCCTTCGCCGCCGGTCCCGCGCTGGCCCTCCTCCTGGCCGATGAGCTGCTCGAGCCGGAGGTCGATCTCCGCCGCCTGGCCGATCGCTGGATCCGCTGGTTGCGCGAGGATGGCCGCGGGATCGAGGCTGGCAGCCGGGCGGCGCTTGAGCACATCGCCGAGCACGATTCACCGCCGGGGGCGATGGCGGGCCCGGTCACAGCCGATGCGCTGGCACGGGCCCTTCCGGTGGCGCTGGCAACCTTCCGTTCTCCGCGGAACCTGGTGAGCGGAACCTGGCACACAGTCGCACTGACCCATCCCGACCCTCGCTGCGCCTGGGGAGCGGTTGCGGTCAATGTGGCGGCGGCGCGGTTCCTTTCGGGATACCGCGATTTCATTTCCGATGTGATCGAGGCGCTCCGCAACAACGACGCCCCAGCGGAGCTGCTCGCCGCGGTGCGCCGTGTCCCGGTGGAACGCCGGGAGGAGATCGTCGCCAACGCCCGGGACGCCGCCCCCGTAGTCCTGTGCGTGGAGTACGCCCTCTGGGCGGCCTACCACGAACCCGCGCTGGAACCCGCACTTCTCCGAAGCGTTGCCGTTGATGGCGGCGTCGAGTCCCTCGCTGCTCTTGCGGGCGGGCTGCTCGGTGCCCGTGATGGCGAAGGGGCGCTTCCTCCGGCCTGGGTGGCGGCATTGCCGCGGGTTCCGCATCTTCGAGCGGTGGCCGAGCGGCTCGTCGGTGCGAAGTGAAACAGTCGGCCAGCGTACAGTATGATCCCCCTCGGGAGCGGCACTCGAGCTCTCGTTTTCCCTCTCATTCAAAGCGAGCGATGTCACGATGATCAAGCGTTTCGTGCTTCTGGCGGCCCTGGTGGGCGTGGCGCCGGCCGCCATCTCCGCCCAACAGGTCACGGTGGACACCACCGGGGTCGGCGCGGTGGTGGACCAGGCGATGAACCACTCCCAGGTGATGACGATCCTGCAGCACCTGAGCGATGTGATCGGTCCCCGGCTCACCGGCTCCGCCGCGGTCAAGCAGGCCAACGAATGGGGGATGGCCCAGTACAAGAGCTGGGGCCTCGCCGCCGCGATGGAGCCCTGGACCTTCGCCGGCACCTTCCGGCGCGGCACATCGACTTGCAAGATCACGGTGCCATTTTCGCGGAAGATCAACTGTGACAGCTGGGCCTGGACCAATGGCACCGGTGGCCGGATGCTGGAAGGCCCCGTGGTCAAGATCAACGCGGCCAATGCTGACAGTCTTGCGGCCTATAAGGGGAAGATCCGTGGGGCCTGGGTGATGCTGAGCGAGCCGCCCAACCTCCGGAACCCCGATGGGATTCCGATGACCGCCGCCGATTCCGCCGTCGCGCGCGACGAGATGGCGAAGCGCCGGGCCGCGTTCCAGACCCAGGGCCGCGACACCTCGGCCGCCGCGCGGGAGAAGCGCCAGCAGTACGGAGTGGACCGACCCTACCTGCTTCGGCAGATGGGCGCGCTGGGCCAGATCACCGACGGGTCGAAGGACTTCGACCTGATGACGATGAGCGGCTCGCCGAACCGTCCCTCGGTCTTCCCGAACGTGGTGCTGGGGCACGAGGACTTCTCGATGTTCTGGCGCCAGATGGAACTCGGGCTCCACCCCCGTTTCGCCGCGTCGGTCGACAACACGGTGACGATCAAGCCGACGACGCAGTGGAACACGGTGGGCGAGATCAAGGGTTCCGAGAAGCCGGAGGAGGTGGTGATCATCGGCGGCCACCTCGACAGCTGGGACCTGGGCGAGGGGACGACCGACAACGGCGCCGGATCGGCCACGGTACTGGAGGCCGCGCGGGCCATCGCCGCGTCCGGCGTGAAGCCGAAGCGGACGATCCGCTTCGTGCTCTTCACCGGTGAAGAAGAGGGGCTGCTGGGGTCGGTCGGCTACGCGACGGCCCACGCCGGCGAGGCCGACAAGATCCAGGCGGTGCTGGTGCTGGACAACGGCACCGGACGGATCACCGGGCAGGCGCTGCAGGGCCGGAGCCAGGACAACCAGCTCTGGCAGGATCTCTTCGCGCCGCTCGCGGCACTCGGGCCGTTCAACGTCCACGACGGCAACAAGGGCGGCACCGACCACCTGTCGTTTCTCCCCTATGGCGTCCCCGCCTGGAACTTCGATCAGGAAACCCGGGGCTACAATCACACCCACCACTCCCAGGTCGACACCTACGATCACGCCGTTGGCCCTGACCTGATGCAGGCCTCGGCCGTGATGGGCGCGACCGCGCTGGAGCTCGCCAACCTGCCGACGCTCTTGCCGCGCGGAGTCAAGGTCCCGATGCCCGACTTCGGGATGTCGCCGATGAAGCCGAGCCCGGGCCTCGACAAGCCAGTGCGGCGGGCGGCTTCCAAGAAGCCGTGAACGGTAAAGGGTGAACGGGGTGGCCCGTTGCCCGGAACGAAAGACCCTCCGGCGTTGCATCTGCCGGAGGGTCCTTCGTTTTCCCGTTCACCGTTCACCGTTGACCGTTTACTGTTTGCCGGCCGGCAGCGTCACCGAGCAGGTGGTATCGAAGCCGCCCCGGATGTTGTAGATGGTGCGCACCGTGAGCCGCTTCGGCCGGAGCGCGGCGAAGAGATCTTCCGCGATCTTGGCCGTCGCATGCTCCTGGAAGATGCCGACGTTCCGGTAGCTGGTGACGTAGTACTTGAGGCTCTTGAGCTCGATGCAGGCCGCCGCCGGCACGTAGGTGATCGTGACCGTGGCGAAGTCAGGGAGTCCGCTGTAGGGGCAGACCGCGCTGAACTCCTTGGTCTCGGTGACGATCTCCTGCTCCGGGCCCTCATACGGGAAGGTCTCAAGCACGGCGATATCGACCGCTTCAGGGCCGACGAAGGGGAGAGACCGGCCTTCAGGTTTTGCCATGGACGTGCTTTCTGAGTGGTGGTTGCGCTGGATCTCTGAGCGTAGAGTCTAGAGCTTAGAGCCTGGAGATCAGAGCTCTAAGTTCCTAGCTCTAAACTCTAAGCTCTAGGCTCTAGGCTCCTGCTACACGATCCCCTCTTCCAGCCATGGATACGCTCCGTCCATTGCGTGGCGGGCGGCCGCATAGGTCGCCACATCGTCATTGGCCCAGACGGCGTGGAAGCGTTCCCGCACTCGGCGGCGGGCCTGGCGGGAGAAGAGGTCCGCCAGCTCGAGCGGGGCCCGGTTGGCGGGGTCCTTCTTCACCATTGCGTGAGCTCGGCTGCAGGCGGCGGAGATGGCGAGGAGTTCCGCGCCGATCTCGACCAGGCGGCCCAGCACCGCCTGGCGCTTCTCGAGTTTCGGCCCGAAGCGCACCATGCAATGGAACAGGGTGCGCGCGAGCTTC
>JBIOIC010000088.1:0-8543 GCA_044449625.1 Gemmatimonadales bacterium
CCGCGGAGCTGGTCCCTCACTGCGTTGGGGTGGGTTTTGGGGATTCCAGTGTGGGGGGCGCACGTGGAGCTTAATCCCGAGCAGAGCGTGGGACCTACTCAACTGAGACCGGGCAATGGCCACCAGCCACCGGATCCGCGGGATAGGTCCCTCACTGCGTTCGGGAAGGTTCCGTGGCTTCCAGAGTTGAGGGCGCACGAGGAGCGTCATCCCGAGCGGAGCGAGGGACCTACCCAGTCGGGTTTGGTGGATGGCCGCGAGCCACCGGATTGACGTAGTAGGTCCCTCACTGCGTTCGGGAAGGTTCCGTCACTTCACCAACATCTATCCGCCTGGCCCAACTTTCTCCGCCCACACCGCCATCTGCGCTCCCCTCTTCTTCTCCTCCTCTCTTTTTCCCCTTCTCCTTTCTCCCCTCTCTCGCCTCTCTTCTCCCACCTCCCGTTTCCCGCTGTATCTTCCGGCCATGGGTGCCCTTCCCTTTCCCCGCATCTCCCCGTGGGTTGCACGGCTGATCGCCGTCGCGGCCGGGGTCCAGCTGCTGCTGGCCACGGTCTTCACCGCGCCAGCCTTCACCACCCTGCTCGCCTTCGATCCGGCCCACGCCTTTACCCGGCCCTGGACCTTCGTCTCCTATCTGTTCGTCCACGGCGGGCTGCTGCACCTCCTGATCAACGCGGTGGTCTTCCTCTCCTTCGGCCCCGCCGTGGAGCGGCGGCTGGGCGGGGGGAAGTTCCTCGCCTACTTCTTCTACTGCGGGATCGGCGCGGCGGCATTCGCGGTCGGGCTCGATCGGATCTACGGCGTCGCGCCCTTCGTGGGAATGTCGGGCGCCATCATGGGAGTGGCGCTCGCCTATGCGATGCTCTTCCCTGCGCGGGAGGTCTTCCTCTTCCCCCTTCCCTTCCCGGTCTCCGCACGCACCCTGATCCTGATCCTCGCCGCGTTCGATCTGGCCGGCGCCATCTGGTGGCGCGACGGCATCGCCCACGAAGCCCACCTCGGTGGACTCCTCTTCGGCTGGCTCTACTTCCGGATGAACGCCCTGAGCCAGGGCCGTGATGGTGAAGCGGCGCGGAGCCCGATCGAGCGCGTGGTGCTGGTGGCGCCGGGACATCACACTGGTGACGCCCATCGTCCTGCCCGGAGCAGCGGGTCCGTGCCTGCGCCCCGGAGTGCCGAGCCCGACCGCCGCCAGGTGGAGGTGGATCGGCTGCTCGACAAGATCAGCGCGAAAGGGATCGGGAGCCTTTCGCCGGCGGAACGCCGATTCCTCGATGAGACCGCGAAGCGGAACAAGGATTTGCACTAGGCAACTATTCCCTCGGCCCCATCCACCCCTTTGGTTTTCGTTCGCCCACCTACGACACCAACGCGACACCGGCCGCCGCTGGGGGTTTCCCCAGTGGCGCTGATCGAACGTATCCACCACTATATGATGTAAGAAGAAATCACTAAGAAGGGTGGTGCACCGGAACTCCGTGCGGCCTCCGGTGCTCCGATCTCGAGGAGGGCGGAGGTCTATGCCCGGACTGCGCGTGATCCTGGTGGAGGACCGAGCGAGTGACGCCGAGCTGGTGGCCCGGGAGCTCCGGCGTGCAGGAATTGAGTGCGAGATTTACCGCGTCCAGACCGAACCCGAGCTGACCGACGCACTCCGCACCTTCGGCCCCGACCTCGTCCTCTCGGATCACTCCCTCCCCGCCTTCAGCGCCCGTGACACGCTCCGCATCGTACAGGAGATGTCGCCCCATCTTCCCGTTATCATCGTCACCGGCTCGCTCGACGAAGAGACCGCCGCCGAGTACATCCGGACCGGCGCCGCCGACTATATCGTCAAGGACCGGCTGCATCGATTGGGCCCCGCCATCACCCGCGCGATGGAACTCAAGGCGGCCCGGGAGGAGCAGGTGCTGGCCGAGGCGCGCTTCCGCGCGCTGGTGGAGAACAGTTCCGACGCAGTGATCATCGCCGGCCCCGACCAGCTGGTGCGCTATGCCAGCCCCGCCATCAGCGGTATCCTCGGCCTCTCCCCGGCCGAGTACGTGGGACGCCGCGCCTTTGCCCTGGTCCACCCCGACGACGCGGCACAGGCCTTGAGTCTCTTCCGGGAGATGGTGACCCGCCCCGGCGCCACAGTCCACCGGGAGGTCCGGGTCCGCCACGCTGACGGCCGCTGGCGCCTGGTCGATATCATCGGCGCCAACCGGCTGAACAACCCCGCCATCCAGGGAATGGTGGCCCATCTCCGCGACATCACCGAGCAGCGCCAGGCGGAGCACGAGCGCCGCGAGGCCGACCGGCGGTACCGCGAGCTGGCCGAATCCGCCCCTCTCGGCGTCTGCCAGAGCACGGTGGAGGGCCGCTTCATCATGCTGAACCACGAGCTGGCCCGGATGCTCGGCTACGACGACCGCGAGGAGCTGGCTCAAATCCGGGTGACCGACCTCTACGCCGACCCGGCGGGGCGGGACCGCGCCGTGACCCGGCTGCTGAGCGAGAACTACCGGCTCGACACCATCGTCACCTGGAAGAAAAAGGACGGGAAGCCGATCCGGGTGCAGCTGAACGCCCGGGCGGTCACCGACAGCGAAGGGAAGATCCGGCACTTCGAGTCGTTCGTCACCGACGTGACCGAACGGGAGCGGCTGGAGGCCCAGTTCCGCCAGGCCCAGAAGATGGAGGCGGTCGGGCGTCTGGCCGGCGGGGTGGCCCACGACTTCAACAACATCCTGACGGCAATCCTCGGCGGGAGCGACCTGGCCCTGGCTGAACTCGCCGCCGACGCCCCGGCGGCGCTGGAGTTGGTGGAGATCCGCCGATCGGCGGAGCGGGCCGCGGCGCTCACCCGGCAACTCCTCACTTTCAGCCGCCAGCAGGTGCTCACCCCTCGGGTCCTCGACCTGAACGCCCTGATCGGCAACACCGTAGCAATGGTCCGCCGCCTGATCGGCGAAGACGTCCGCCTGGAAGTGACCCAGGCCGAGGGGATCTGGGCGGTCCGGGCCGACCCCGGCGAGCTGGAGCAGATCCTGATGAATCTGGTGGTGAACGCCCGCGACGCGATGCCCCGGGGCGGCCAACTCACCATCGAGACCAGGAACGTCGAACTCGACGGCGTCTACGATGCGGAGCAGACCGCCGTCCAGGCCGGAGACTACGTCCTGCTGGCGATGACCGACACCGGCACCGGGATGACCGAAGAGGTGAAGGCCCGGCTCTTCGAACCGTTCTTCACCACCAAGGAGCTCGGGCTCGGCACCGGGCTCGGCCTCGCCACGGTGTACGGGATCGTCAAGCAGGCCGGTGGCCACATCTGGGTCTACAGCGAGCTCGACCACGGCACCACTTTCAAGGTCTACCTCCCCCGGGTTACGGAGGCGGTGACCGTCGAGCACGTCGCGCGGCACACGCCGGTGCCGACCGGCGACGAGACGATCCTCCTGGTGGAGGACGAGGAAGCGGTGCGACGGATCACCCGCCGGATCCTGATCGAGCGCGGATACACCGTGCTCGAGGCCTCCTCCGGCGACGAAGCGGTGCGTCTGGCGGGTGCGCACCCCGGACCGATCCATCTCCTTGCCACCGACGTCGTGATGCCGGGGATCAGCGGGCGGGAGCTGGCGGGGCGGCTCCAGGCCGCCCGGCCTAAGCTCACGGTGCTCTATCTCTCTGGCTATGCCGACGACGCGGTGGTCCGCCACGGCATCCTGGAGGCGACGGTTAACTTCCTGCAGAAGCCCTTCACGATGGACGGACTCTCCCGCAAGGTCCGGCAGACCCTGGATGCGAAGGGGGGTGCGTAGCGCGGGAGCGAGGTGTGCATCCCCCCTGCCCCTCGTCGTCTCCTCCGGCATTCCCCTACCCAGGACGATCAATGCGTCGTGCTCTGTCCCTCCTCCTGCTTGGCTGTTCCCTCTCCGTCGTTCCGCTGGCGGCCCAGACCGCCGACGAGATCGTGGCGCGGGCGCTCACGGCGCGCGGCGGACTCAACCGGATCAAGGCGATCCACGCCGAGCGGATCACCGGCACCATCACCTTCGGGCCCAATGAGCCGGGGCTGCTCCGGGTGGCGATGCGCCGTCCCGCTCAGGCCCACGAAGAGGTGGCTCTGCCGAATGGACTGATGGTCCGATGGACCGACGGGAAGGGGGGATGGATCATCCAGCCCGGCGGGACCGCGCCGCGCGCGCTCTCACCGGGAGAACTGGAGAACATGGCCGGCAGCACCGACTTTGACGGCCCCGTGGTCGATGCCGCCGCCAAGGGGAACATCATCACACTCGTGGGGAAGGACAGCGTTGAGGGCCGGGCCGCGTGGAAGCTCAAGGTGACGGGGAAGGACAGCGCCGTGCATTACATCTACTTCGACGCCGGGAGCTTCCTGCAGGTCAAATGGGAGGGGATCATCCACGGCGCGAACGGGGATTATTCCGTCGCATCGTACTTCCACGACTACCGGCCGGTCAACGGAGTCATGTTCTCCTACTCGATCGACTCCGGGAGCGATGACGCTCCGGGAGCCCAGAAGATCCGGCTCACCACAGTCGAGGTGGATCCGGTGCTGGATGATTCGCTCTTTCGGGGACCGAGGTAGAGGAGAAGGGAAAAAAGAGAGAAAGGAGAAGGGAGAAGGGGTCTCGCGGGTGGACTTGGCCTGCTGAGAGCGCTGATCCTGGAGGCCGCACCTTTTCCCCTTCTCCTTTCTCTTTTCTCCTTTCTCTTTTTTCTCCTTTCTCCCCCTAACGACACTAGCTCGACACCAATTGAACGCCGGCGCTCACCCCAGTTGCAAGAATCAGAATCCGGCCCACCTTTAGGGGACGGCTCCCCCGCCGCACCCAGGGCCATCGCACGTGACTGACACACCGACCCCCGCCGGCCGCTCCGGCGGCCTCTCCATCTCCGTCAAGCTGCCGCTCGCCATCGGCGGGCTGCTGATTCTCGGTGTGGTCATCGGCGCCTGGGTGACCTTCGATTCCGTGCGTCAGGCCGCCCTGCGCAACACCACCGAGCGCCTCGGTGCCGTCACCCAGCAGTTGAACGGGATGCTCTCGACGTCGGCGGCCCAGATCCGCAAGGCGATGCACACCGCCGCGGACACGCTGCCGGTCCAGGCCTTCATCACCGGGCCCACCGACGCCACCCGCGCGGCCGCGCTCGTCATCATCGCCCCGCCGGGCCAGCAGAAACAGACCCCGGTCGCGGAGATCCGGGACGTGCACGGACAGCTACTCCTTTCATCGGGCGACGTCACCAAGTGGACCGACCCCGCCATCGATTCCATGCTGGTCGAGACCTCGCTGATGGACCGGACTGGGGTCATCGGCCATTTCCACGCCGTTGGTGACACCGTCCTCTTTGCCGTGGCCTCCCCGATCGAGATCCAGGGCCGGATCCGCGCGATCCTGATCCTGTGGCAGCGGATCACCGGGGAGCGGGCCGCGCGGGAGCAGTTGAGCGGTCTCATCGGACCGAGCGCCCGCTTCTACCTCGGCAACCCCGGTGCGACGCTCTGGACCGACCTGGTTGGAGTGGTGCCCGCGCCGCCGATCCGGGTCGATACCGCGAGCGGTGTCCTGAATTATGTGCGCCCCGACTCCGGTGCCATTGTTTCGATGGCTCGCACCGTCACCGGGACGCCGTGGGTCATTCTGATCGAGTTCACCCGAGCCGAAGCGATGGCCGGGACGACCCGCTTCCTCAAGCGGCTGAGCCTGATCGGCGGAATCATCCTCGTCATCCTCCTCCTCGGCACCTGGTGGCTCAGCCGTTTGATCACCCGCCCTCTGAACTCGCTGACCCGCAGCGTGGAGACGGTGGCCAGCGGTGACTACACTCAGCCGATCGCGCCCGAAAGCGCCGACGACGAGATCGTCCGTCTCGCCTCCGCGTTCCAGGTGATGGTCCACGAAGTCCGCGAATCGCGGCACCGGCTGGAAGAGCGGGTGGAGCAGCGCACCGCGGAGTTGAAGGAGCGCAACGAGGAGCTGGAAGCGTTCAACTATTCGCTGGCCCACGACCTCCGCGCCCCCCTCCGCGCCATGGAGGGATTCAGCCAGGCGCTGCTCGAGGACTACGGCACCCGGCTCGACGCGACGGGGCGGCACTACGCCGAGTTGGTGGCGAGCGGCGCCAAGACGATGGACCGGATGATCCTCGATTTGCTGGCGTACAGCAGGATCGCGCGGGCGGAGCTCGAAGTGGCGCAGGTCAACCTGCCGCAGGTGGTGCGCGCCGCCTCGGCCCAGGTCGCCGCCGAAATCAGCGCCCGCGGCGCCCATGTGAAGCTCGACACCGAGCTCCCCGACGTCCTGGGCCACGCGCCGACCCTGGTGCAGGTCTTCGCCAACCTCCTCGGCAACGGGATCAAGTTCGTCCCCGCCAACCGGATCCCCGAAGTCCACATCAAGGCCATTCAGCAGAACGGCGACGTGCGGATCTGGGTGGAGGACAACGGGATCGGCATTGCGCCGCAGTACCACGAGAAGATCTTCCGGGTCTTTGAGCGCCTCAACAGCTCCGAGGAGTACACCGGCACGGGGATCGGCCTCGCCATCGTGCGCAAGGGGATCGAGCGGATGGGGGGGACAGTGGGGCTGGAATCAGAGCCGGGCCAGGGGAGCCGATTCTGGATCGAATTGCCACGCGGAAAGGTGCATAACAATGACTGAGGCCGCGGTGATCCTCCTGGTGGAGGACAACAACAATGACGTGATGCTGCTGCAGCGCGCCTTCAACAAGACCGGCGCCCGCGGCGCCATCCACGCCGTCACCGATGGCGATGCGGCGGTCGCCTACCTGGCCGGCGAGGGGATCTACGCCGACCGGGAGCGCTACCCCTTTCCCCACCTCCTGCTCCTCGATCTGAAGCTCCCGCGCCGGTCGGGACACGAAGTGCTGGGGTGGCTCCGCAAGCGGGAGGACCTCAAGCGGATCCCCGTCATCATGCTCACCTCGTCCCGTGAGCGTGAGGACATCGACCAGGCCTACGACCTCGGCGCCAATTCCTACCTGGTCAAGCCGATGGGGTTCGACGAACTGATGGCGATGGTGAAGTCGCTCGACGGGTACTGGATGGAGTGGAATGACGGGCCGGAGATCAAGGCGGCGGGGTGAGGGCTACACCGCCACCTTCATCCACTTCTCACGCCGGAACAGCACCACCGCCACGATCGCGTAGACCGTGAACGCTACGGTGATCGCGGTAAAGACCCCGTCCGGCCCCCACCCGGCCCGCATCGCGAGCCACCAGGCGAGCGGTACCTCGAAGACCCAGAAACAGGCGAAGTTCATCCAGGTCGGGGTCCAGGTATCTCCCGCACCGTTGAAGGCGTTGGAGAGGACCATCGCGTAGGCGAAGACCGGGAGCCCGACTCCGATGATGAGGAGCGCCCGTGCGCCCACCAGCACCGCTTCGGCGTCGTGGGTGAAGAGTCCCACGATCCAGGGTGAGGCCGCGACAAAGCCGATGCCGAATACACCGAGGAAGACGAAGTTGTAGAATGCCGCCCGCCAGCTCGCCTCCGCCGCCCGCTCCGGATTCTTGGCCCCCAAGCTCTGCCCCACCAGCGTCGCCCCCGCGTTGCTCAAGCCCCACGACGGCAGCAGGACGAAGATGATGACCCGGATCGCGATGGTGTATCCCGCCACCACGGTGCTCCCGAACGGTGCTACCACCCGCATCAGACCGATCCAGCTCGCCGAGCCGATGAAGTTCTGCAAGGTGGCGGCGCCGGAGAGTTTGAGGAGCCGCCCCATCAGCGGCACGTCGAGCGCGATATGCGCTCGGCGCACCACGAGGCGGCTCGACCCGCGCTTCAATATCCAGAGCTGGTAGAGCACGCCGGTGCCGCGTCCGATCATCGTCGCAATGGCGGAGCCCGTCACCCCGAACCTGTGGAATGGCCCGAGGCCGAGGATGAGGCAGGGGTTGAGGACGATGTTGATCCCGTTCCCGACCCAGAGCACCCGCATCGCGACCGCGGGGTCGCCGGCACCGCGGAAGGCGGCGTTGATGATGAAGATGAGGAGGATGACGACATTGCCGCCGAGGAGGATTCGGGCATAGCCCGAGCCGATGGCGAGGACGTCGGGGCCGGCACCCATCAGGGCGAGCAGGCTCGGCGCGGCGAAGACGCCGATGATCGCCATCGGAATCGAGATGGCGAGGCCGAGCCAGATCCCCTGCATCGCAGTGTGGGCCGCGGCGTCGGGGTCCTTTTCTCCGATCCGGCGCGCCACGGTGGCGGCGACCCCGATCGAGACCCCGAAGGCGACGGTGTAGACGACCGTGATCAAGGTCTCGGTCAACCCGACCGTGGCGATCGCGGCGGGGCCGATCTTCCCGACGAAGAAGATGTCGACGACCGCGAAGACCGACTCCATCACCATCTCGAGCACCATCGGCACCGCGAGCAACAGGATGGCGCGCCCCAGCGGCCCCGTGGTGTAGTCGTGGTGGGAGCCGCGGAGCGATTCGCGGACGGAGGCCCAGAAGCCGGGGGCGGGAGCGGATTCGGTGGTCATTGGGGGGAGAACGG
>JBIOIC010000089.1:0-8364 GCA_044449625.1 Gemmatimonadales bacterium
CCCTCGTCCACGTGGACGATGGTGCCGTCTTGGAGGTTGGTCTCGTCGCCAACCACGTTCCGATCGTTGTCGCCGCGAAGAATGGCGCCGTACCAGTTGCTCGAGCGTTCCCCCAGCGTCACATCCCCCAGGACCACGGCCCCCGGAGCGATCCAGGCGGTGGCGGCGACCTTCATTGCTGGGTCGGCGTCAACCGAACCTGCCTCCACCCATCCACCGCTGCACCGTCCTTGACGGCGGTGGCAAACTTCATGGTTCGAGCATAGGCCTCGGCCACCCGCTCGAATGCATCATCGTCAGACGGGCGCGCCGGTCGCACCTCAAGCACCGAGCCGTCGGCCGCGACGCGGACCCAGAGGCTCGACGGAGAAGCCCCGCCGTTGCTGAAGGCAAAGGTGCTCGGAGACATCGCCCGGGGACCGGAATCCCAGCAGAGGTTGTCCAGGTTGTAGGTGACCACTCCCGGCGTGTCGCACTGCCCCTTGGCGGCGGCCTGCTTCGGCGCGGCGGGAGCGGCGCTCCCCTGCCCCACCCGACTGAGCACCGGCGTGAGAGTCAGGGTCTGGCCCTTCACGATCTGGATCTTGCTCTGGATCGATTGATAGCCCATCGGTGGGGTGATCAACAGATCGTGCTGGCCGATGGCCACCTTGGCTGGCGAAGTGATGACCTGGCGGCTGTCGACGAAGACCGCCGAGCCGCCGGGGAGCCCCTTGATGAGAAGACTTCCGCTGTCGCGGACCGGGGCCGCCGGAGCTGCACCACTCGGCAGGGCGGTCGAGACCGGCGTCCGATGAGCCAGCGAGTCGGCGCGCAAAGCGGAATCGCTCAAGCCTGAAGCCCCGCGAGCGATCGCGCTGTCCGTAATGCCGCCGCTGCTGTCCCGCGGCGGGGCAACGACGAGGGGTGGGGAGGCCCCCGGCGCGTGGGCCGGTCGGTACACGAAGTAGTAGTACCCGCCGCCACCGGTCGCGCCGAGGAAGAGCAGGAAGCCGAGGATCATCCCGAAGCCCCCCGACTTCTGCGCCGTCTCCGGGCGGGTTGCCACCCCGCGCTTGGTCCCGCCGAGCGGAGGGAGTCCTTCGGCGTACTTGGGGAGAGGGGTCGTCGCGGCCCCGGCGCCGACGGCGCGCGCCCCCGGACTGGCCGTCATCCGGGCAGTCCCGACGCTCGCGATCGGCTGTCCTTCGAGCGCCCCGATCAATTCATTGCTGTCCTGGAAGCGGTCGTTCGGATCCTTCATGATCATCCGCTTGATGACCTCGAAGAGGGCCCGTTCGTCCGCCGTCTCCAGCTTGGGGGTCGGGATCGGCTCCATGATGTGCTTGTAGCCGATGGAGAAGCTGTCTTCCCCGTCGTAGGGCACCTGGCCGGTGAGGCACTGGTAGGCCACGATCCCCAGCGAATAGACGTCGCTGCGGCCGTCGATCGGCTGAGCCCGCGCCTGCTCCGGGCTCATGTAGTGCGGGGTGCCGATCGACATCCCGGTCCCGGTCAGCTTCTGCCCGCTCGCCGCCTTGGCGATTCCGAAATCGGCCACAACGCTGGTGCCGAACTCGTCGAACATGATGTTGTCGGGCTTGATGTCGCGGTGGACGATCCCGCTCTTGGCGGCGTAACCGAGCGCGCTCCCCGCTTCGAGGAGGAGCCGGCGGATTTCGGGCGGAGAGAGGCGGGTCCGGTCGTGGAGCACCTTCGAGAGCGGTTTGCCCCGGAGGAACTTCATCACGAAGTAGATGACCCGGCCCGATTTGCCGACCCGGTAGATGGGGATGATGTTGGGGTGTTCGAGCTGCGCGGCGGTGCGCGCCTCCCGCTGGAAGCGCTCGACGAACTCGGCGTCGAAAGAGAGGGAGAAGGGGAGGACCTTCACCGCCACCTCGCGCTCCAACTGCTTGTCCTTGGCGCGGTAGACGATGGCCATCCCGCCGCGGCCGAGCTCCGACTGGATTTCGTACTCGGCCGAGAGCGCTTCCCGGACGATGTCGAGATCGGTCATCTCCCCCGCGGCGACGGCGCGCACCGGCGTCGTCGCGACCCCGACTTCGAGGCCGCAGGAGGGGCAGAACTTGCCATTGTCGGGGAATTGCGTTCCGCAACGGGAGCAGTACATCCCGCAAGACTACGGGGCTCGGTGGGGGGCCGTCAAGGTGACGGCGGAACCACCGTGGTCTGGGGGGGAAGAACGCGGAAGACCGACTGACGCCGGATGCTCTGGCCATTGGCCCGGGTGATGACGAGTTCCAGTGCGTAGGGCCCGGCGGCAAGCCGGTCCGTCGCAACGGCGCGGTGCACCTCCGCCACGGCGCCGGGGGAGGTCCCTTCAAAACCGACGGAGACCGCCGCCCCGCCGCCGCCGAAGAGACGCACCAGGGGGCCGAAGATCCCGCCGCTCCCGGGCCGGCGCACCCGGAGCTGGGTGCGGAACTGTTCTCCCGCGCGGAGCCCGAAGACCTGATAGTAGATCTCCAGCGGGACGCCGGGCCGGAGGGCGCCCACCGGATTGAAGAAGACGGTATCCCCGCCCGCTTCCTGCCAGACGAGATGCGAGTTCCGGGTGCCGAGGACGATGTCGCTCACGCCGAAGTCGCCCGGGGTCGGGACGCCGAGGGTGTCGGGCGCGGTGCTGAAGCCGTCGGCATCACCGTTCTGCAGCGCGATGCGATAGCGGTAGCGCCCCGACGGCAGGGTGACCGCCACCCGCCCGACCAGCCAGTCTCCCGCTTTGAGCGGCGCATGGGTAAGGAAGAAGCTGGTCGAATCGAGGGTCGCGGCCACGCCGCCATCGCCGCGCAGCACCGACAGGCGCACCCGCACCTGATAGATCGTCCCCTGCGCCGCGGTGAGCGGCTGGAGGCTCTGGCTCGGGATGGCGTAGACCAGGTGGGTCACTTCGCTGTCCCCGCTGCGTCCCGCCACGAGGAGCGACCAGCGCGCGTTGTCGAGCCCGCCATCGAACGACAACATGTAGCTGTCGGTGGTCGTGCCGCGCCGGATGCTCTCCTCGGAAAGCTGGCGTTCACTGGCGAGGAGGTTCGACCCCTCGACGTTGGTGGCGAGGAGCCGGCCATAGATCGGCGCGAGGTGCTCGCGGGTGACCAGCAGGTCCTGGGCGACGACCCGGATGTTGTCCGGCAGGCCGGCGGTGCGATTCCCGGTGAAATCCCGGATCGAGTTCGCGCGGGAGGCGGCGTCGGTCCCGCTGGCGATCGCCGTCGCGGTATCGAAGCCGAGGATATCGAAGAGGCTCCCGACCAGCCGGTAGTCCTGCACGTCCTCGCGGGCGACGAAGTGGAAGATCAGGTCGCCGTCGGGGCGCTCGTAGCGCCACGATTCGTTGGGTTCGAGTCCCGTGCCGTGGGCGCTGGCCCGCTCCGACGGCTCCCCGTGGCGGATGTAGATCAACCCCCGGTCATCGAAGTCCCGGTCGTAGGAGCGGTAGCGTTCCTCGATGTTGTAATGGCGCTTGATGCTGACGAGGCGGAAATGCTCACGGGCGTAGAAGAGCCGCCGGTAATGCTCGCGGAGGCGCTCGCCGGGGCTCCGGAGATCCGCCGCGTCGCGGTCGCCCCAGAAGGTGCGGAGCCAGGCCGCGCGCGCGGGGCCGCGGTGCGCGTCGAACTTGCCAAGCCCCGTGTCCCCCACCAGGGTGCGGAGATCGGCGCGCAGTCCGGTCACTGAGGCGCTGTCATCGAGGGCGGCGGCGCGATAGTACGGCGCTTCGCCATCGAGGGAGCCGAGCAGGAAGAGAGTCCGCCCCACCTCCAGCAGACCGAGCGCGGTGTCGGCTGTGGCGGAGGCGGTGTACGCCTTGAAGGCGGCGAGCGCCGAATCGGGATCGCCCGCCAGCCGTTCCACTCGGCCGCGCACCAGGAGCACCTGCGGATTCTTCCCCGCCTCCGTGCGGGCGGCGGCCCGGAAGGCCAGGAGTGCCGCATCAAGCTTGATGTTCATCCGCTGTTCGAGGGCGGTGTTGCCGAGTTCGAGCAGCCCGCGGACAAAGCTCGGATCGACTTCGGCCGCCTTGGCGTAGTTGAGCGCGGCGCGGGTCAGGTGGTCCTTGCCGAACATCGCCTGGAGTCCGGCGACCAGGGTGAAGCGCGAGTCGCCGATGGCGTTCTCCGCGAGGCCGAGTCCGTACCAGCCGTAGGGCTCCTTGGGCGCCACCTCGGTGGCCCACTGGAACTCCCCGGCCGCGTCGTCATAGGAATCCTTCCGCCCCGCGTCCCCCAGCCGGAGCGCCACGAAGCCGAGCCGGTAATGGCGCATCGGATTGTCGCGATCCCCCTTGGCGAGAACGATGAGCCGGGCCTCGAGGGCGCGAAGCGTCGTCGTGTCCTGGACCGGAGCAAGGGAGTCGCGGAACGACTCGATCGAGTCCCGCTGGGCGGGGGACTGGGCCTGCAAAGCCGGGAAGGGAGAAAGGAGAAGGGAGAAAAGGGAGGAGGTGAAGAGAAGAAAGAGGCGAACGTGCACCCTCGGCACCCCGAAGGTGCTCCGGGGAGCCGGCACGTTCCGATCCAAGCAGTGGACCCAGTTCAGGAGCGGCATGGTGTACCTAGGGGACGCCGAGGCCCCGCGCATATGCACGGCTATCGGTCCGCCGCGCGATCGACCAGAAATGCCCGCATCCCGTCGAAGACGGCCTGGGCATAGCGGTGCTGGCCCGCCGCGGAGCGGAGCGCGTTCTCCTGCTCCGGAATCATCAGGAACATCCCCTCGGTCAGGATCGCCGGCATCCAGGTGGGCCGGACCATCGCGAGATCGCCCCGGCCGAAGCCGAGGTCCTGGATGCCAAGTTCGCGGCCGAGGGCGCGCTGGGTCTCCCGGACCCAGGGGAGACTCCGCGGCTGATTGTAGTAGCTGCTCGTCCCCGCGTTCAGGAACGGGTCGACCCCATCAGGGAAGGCGTTGTTGTGGATCGAGATCAGGAGTTCGGCGTTGACGCTGTCGGCAAAATGGACCCGGGGATAGAGATCGACCGCCGAGTCGGAGGTGCGCGTCATCAGGACGGTGGCACCGGCGGACTCCAGCAGGCGGCGGAGCTCGAAGGCGACGGCGAGATTTGCTTCGGCTTCGCGGAATCCGGTGGGGCCGGTGGCGCCGAGGGGAGGGTGCCCCGGATCGATGACAATGCGGCGGCCGCGGAAGGGGTGCGCCGCGTCGATGACCGGAGGACGCCGGAGCTCAAATACGAGATCGCCGCCGTCCCAACGGGTACGGTAGCCCCAGACCGGTGCCGTCAAGTCGACGATGATGCGGACCTGGTCGGCGGCGGGAGCGTCCCACTTTACCTGATCGATGAGGGGATCAACCCCGCCGTACTGGATCCAGTTGATGTTGCCGCGGACGCCGTAGAGGGTGAGCGCGAGGCGACGCCCATCTTCATCCACCCGGAAGGGAGCTCGGCCGCCGACGGGGATCCGCAGCAGCACGCGATCGGCGAGCGCGGTGAGGCGGACTGAGCCGACTTCGGCCTGGCGCGGCGGAAGTCCGGGGAGCGACTGCGCGTCATCGGCGTTCACCCAGGCGTCGACGCCATCGGCGAGCTGAAGCCGGATCTCGTCATTGCTGCGAGCCGTGACCTGCGACCGGGTCCCCGTTGGAAAGAACCAGTAGTAGGTGCCGTAGGGGAGCTCGCGTCCCACCGTGAGGCTGTCGGTCTTCCCGGTGTGCGCCGTATCGTCGTTCAGCTCGGTCATCACGGGGAGGGTGTCGAGGAGCCCGATCGCGACATTCCAGGGAACGCGGGCGGTGTCGGCGCCGAGGATGGCCTCGACATAGGCGGACGGGGCGGACAAGGCGGACGAACCACCCGCCCTGCCCGCCTTGTCCGCCTTACCCGCCGCCGCACCCGCCGGGCCACTCGTCACAGCGCCGAAGAGCGGAGCGGGTGTACCTATGGAGAGTCCCCGGATGATGCCGGAATAGCGGTCAGTCGCGACCGGACGACGGACGCTCTGGGTGTCGCGATCGAAGGCGCGGGTCCCCCAGGGTGACTCGGCCGGGCGAGGATCGGCCACGAGAGGAATGACTTTCCCCCCCGGGAGGACGATCCGCACTTGGGCGCCGGGAGCAGCGCGGACGGCGATCGGGAGGAGTTCGCGCCGAGGCCACCAGAGGAGACCGTGAGGTTGGATCGCGGTGGTGTCAATCCAGGGACCGGAAGCCGGCGGCATGAAACGACGCACCCGCCGGGCGACGTAGTCGAGAGTGGCGGAGTCGGCGCCGGTGCGGGCGGCGAGCTCAAAATGCATCAGTGAATCGGCGGGGAACGGCATCCAAGCGAGGAAGGCGCCGTTGGGCCAGACCTTGACGGGAGCGCCGTTGATGGTGAGCTGAGCGTCGCCGTTGCCGGTCGAGCCGAAGATGAAGCTCGAGTCCCCGGCGTCAACCAGATCCTTGTCGGAGGGGTAGACCACGTGGAGCGCGAGCGGCCCGCGGACCGGCGCGATGGCCGAGGGCCGGTCGTCTCGACCGGCCGACGCGCGACCGGCCGGCCGAGACGACCGGCCCTCGGCGGCGGCGATCGGCTCGGGAGCGGCGGATGGATGGGGCGCGCAGGCAACGAGGCAGACGAGGAGCGCGAGCGGCGGCCGGGCGAAGAT
This sequence comes from Gemmatimonadales bacterium, assembly GCA_044449625.1. Taxonomy (GTDB): domain Bacteria; phylum Gemmatimonadota; class Gemmatimonadetes; order Gemmatimonadales; family GWC2-71-9; genus CAMLHU01. Next base: position 6,609 of record JBIOIC010000089.1, read on the forward strand.
ATGGCTCATGGTCGCAAGGTACTCTCCGGCCTTCACTTACGGCAATATCGTGGTTGACGCTCCCGGCGCTGGCCGGTAGATTCCGCGCTGATACGCCGGGGCAGAGGTCCCGGCGCCGTTGCAAGTTGCCCGACCCCACCAGCGCCCCGTCCTAACGCCCGGAGTTCGAGTGAAGTTCTGCCCGGTGTGCGGCACCGAGTACGCGGACGACGTGAAGTTCTGTCCGCGGGACGGCCAGACCTTGAAATCGGCCAACCCCTCGGGTGATCTCATCGGACAGGTCATCGCCGACCGCTACCACATCACCAAGAAGCTGGGCGAAGGCGGGATGGGGGCGGTGTATCTGGCCGAGCACGTGAAGATGGGGCGCAAGAGCGCCATCAAGGTGATGAGCAGCTCGATGTCGAACGATCCCGACGCCATCTCGCGCTTCAACCGGGAAGCCAACAACGCGAGCCGGATCAACCACCCCAACGTCTGCGCCATCTACGATTTCGGCGAGACGGGGGACGGGATCATCTACCTCGCGATGGAGTTCATCGAGGGGAAGTCGCTCTCGGGGCTCCTGAAGGAGGCCGGTCCCCTTCCCTTGAACCGCGCCACCGCGATTCTGCGCCAGGCCGCCGACGGCCTGGAGGTCGCCCACGAGCTCGGCATCGTGCACCGGGATTTGAAGCCCGACAACATCATGATCGCGGCACAGGGCGGAAAAGATCTGGTCAAGGTGGTGGACTTCGGGATCGCGAAGGCAGTGGGTGGCGAGGAGACCGGTCAGCGGGTGACCAAGACCGGGCTGGTGGTCGGAACCCCGGAGTACATGAGCCCCGAACAGCTCTCGGGGGACAAGCTCGACGGCCGGAGTGATCTCTACTCGCTGGCGCTCGTCTACTACCGGATGATCACCGGGGCTCTCCCCTTCCAGGCGGAGACGAGCCAGGAGACGATGATCAAGCGGCTGACCGACGATCCGATGCCGCTTCAACAGGCGCTTCCGACCGGCCGCTTCCCCGCCGCCTTGCAGACGGTGATGGACCGGGCTCTCGCGCGCTACGCCAATGACCGCTACGGCTCGGCGGCGCAGTTCGCCGAGGACGTGGAGAAGGCGGTCGCCGGGATGCCGGCGGCGGATCAGGGCGCCACGATGGTGGTCGGCGCCGACCAGTTGAAGACGATGGTGGCGGGAGCGGCGGCGAAGGAGATGCCGACGACCCGGTTCGGGAGCGCAGCCGTGGGCGGGGTGTCCACACCCCGCCCCGCGCCAAAGAGCAAGATCCCCGTGATGATCGGCGCCGCGGCGGTGGTGCTGGTGGGGGCCGGGGTGGCGCTCAAGGGGACCCTCTTCCCGGCCAAGACCCAGGCGCCGATCGGTGCCGCGGCAGACACGGCGAATCACGGCGCGGTGCCGATGGCGGGAACGAAGGGCGACACCACCAAGCGGGTGGGAACGACCCAGCAGATGAACCGACCGGCCGATCCGAAGACGATCAAGCCGCCGGCGGGCAATCCGGCGAATTCCGGGGTAAAGCCGGTGGTGAATGAGCCACTGCTGATGACCCAAATGCTCAACCTGCAGGACAGCGCCCTGAGCGAAGATGCTTCGCAGCGATCCACGGTCGAGGCTCAGGCCTCGAGGATCTATGATCGCGCGGAGCTGAGCGACAGCCTTCGCGCGGAAGCGGCGCTCGCGGCCGGCCTGGCCTACCAGACGGACGCCAAGTGGGCACTGGCAAGGAAGTGGATGGGTTATGCTGCGAAA
>JBIOIC010000090.1:0-8318 GCA_044449625.1 Gemmatimonadales bacterium
CGCCCTCGGCACCGTCCTGGCGGCGTGTCTCATCACCAATGCGCCTTTGCGGGCACAGGCGGCGGCGGAACGGCAGATTGACTCGTTGATGGCCGACCAGCTCCCCGCCGCCAACGCCCACGACGTTGAGCGATTCCTGGCGGCGTTCGCGCACGACTCAACACTGGTTTTCGTGTTCGATGGTATGGTGATCGCCGGATACGACTCGCTCCTGGCGCAGCAGCGGAGGTGGTGGAGCAACGGCGCGGAGGGGGTGATCTACGAACGGAAGGCGTCCCCGCAGATCACCCTGCTTGCACCCGGAGTGGCGGTCGCGATCGATCGCATCACTTCTCGGCGCACCCTTCCGTCGGGGGAGGTCCGAGCCGGGGAGGCGGTGGTGCTCCTGGTCTGGAAGCGGCAGCCGGAGGGGTGGCGGATCATCGCGGCCCACGAGTCCACCGCCCGCTGACTCACCAATTCACCGACCCACTGACCCACTAGATTATCCTCATGCCCGAACGGATTCCCATCGGTGCCGACCACGCCGGCTTCGCCCTGAAGGAGCGCTTCGTCGAGGAGCTCCGGAAACTGGGCTATGAGCCGGTGGACGTCGGCACCCACTCGACGGCCTCCACCGACTATCCCGACTTCGCCCATCCGGTGGCCCACGAAGTGGAAGCCGGTACGGCCAAGCGCGGCATCCTCCTCTGCGGTACCGGGCTCGGCATGAGCTATGCCGCCAATCGCCATCACGGGGTCCGGGCGGCGGTCGCCTGGAGCCCGGAGATTGCCCAGCTCGCCCGGGCGCACAACGACGCCAATGTCCTCGTCCTTCCCGCCCGCTTCGTCTCCGAGCGCGAAGGGATCGACATCCTCAAGGCCTGGCTCGACACCCCCTTCGAAGGCGGCCGTCACGAGCGGCGCGTCGAGAAGATCGAAACGGAATCCTGATGTCCTTCGACTCGACCGCCTCCCTTCGCCGCGCCGATCCCGCCATCGCCTCGCTGGTGGACCAGGAACTCACCCGCCAGCGCGACGGCCTCGAGCTGATCGCGAGCGAGAACTTCGCCAGCCGCGCCGTGATCGACGCGATGGGAACACCGCTCACCAACAAGTACGCTGAGGGGTATCCCGGAAAGCGCTACTACGGCGGGTGCGAAGTCGTGGACAAGGTGGAGCAGTTGGCGATCGACCGGGTCAAGGAGCTCTTTGGCGCCGAGCACGCCAACGTGCAGCCGCACGCGGGGGCGCAGGCCAACTTCGCCGCCTTCATGGTGCTCTTGAAGCCGGGGGAGAAGCTCCTCGGGATGTCGCTGCCCCACGGCGGGCACCTCTCGCACGGGGCGGCGGTCAATCACAGCGGCGTTATCTGGAAGGCGGCGCAGTACGGCGTTGACCCCGCCACCGGCCGCATCGACTACGATCAGCTGCGGGAGATCGCCAAGCGCGAGATGCCGAAGATGATCGTCGCCGGCGGAAGCGCGTACGCCCGGATCATCGACTTCGCCGCCTTTCGCGCCATCGCCGATGAAGTGGGCGCCACGCTCCTGGTCGACATGGCGCACTTCGCGGGGCTCGTGGCGGGCGGGGTCCATCCTTCGCCGGTGCCGCACGCGCATATCGTCACCTCGACCACCCACAAGACGCTCCGCGGTCCCCGCGGCGGGCTCATCCTCTCGGGCGCCGCACTCGCCAAGGCGGTCGACAAGTCGGTCTTTCCGGGCACGCAAGGAGGACCGCTCGAACATGTCATCGCCGCCAAGGCAGTCGCCTTCGGCGAAGCTTTGGCTCCCGACTTCAAGCAGTACGCCGCCGCGGTGGTCGCCAACGCGAAGGTGCTGGCAGAGGCGCTCATCGGGTGTGGCTTCGCGATCGTCTCCGGCGGGACCGATACCCACCTGATGCTGGTCGACCTCCGGCCCAAGAACCTGACCGGCAAGGTGGCCGAGCACCTGCTCGATCGCGCCGGGATCACGGTCAACAAGAACACGATCCCCGACGACCCGCAGTCTCCCTTCGTGACCAGTGGCATCCGCCTCGGTACCCCGGCGCTCACCACCCGCGGCATGGGCGCCGCGGAGATGCAGCGGATCGCCGAGCTGATCGACGAGGTGCTCACGCGACAGGACGAGGGGACCGTGGCGCGGGTACGGGGCGAGGTGAAGGAGCTGACCGGGGGTTTCCCGCTCTATCAGCCGGCCATCCGCCGCGCTCCGGCGTTCGCCCGGTGAACGAGGTCCAGTTTGCCGGCGACATTCTCGAGCGCATCCGCGCGCGGGAACAGCGCTACGAAGAGCGGGGCTATCTCTTCGTGCTCGCCGCGATCGAGTTCCTCCAGACTCAGCTCCCCGCCCGCCGCCATGTAACCGGCGCCGAGCTCGCCGGGGCCTGCCGTGATCTTGCCCTCCGGCAGTTCGGGCTGCTTTCGCAGGCGGTGCTGGCCCACTGGGGGATTGTCACCACCCGGGACCTCGGCCGCATCGTCTTCATTCTGGTGGATGTGGGGCTGCTCAGCACCCAGCCGGAGGATCGGCTGGAGGATTTCGACGGAGTGTATGATTTTGCCGAGGCGTTTGGCCCTGACCAGGTCTGGTCCGGGGTGACGGTGCCCCGGAAGGGATGACGTGCGACCGCAACGTGAGGAGGGGACGATGGCGGAAGGTCTCGACTGGCCCGAGTGCCAGAAGTGCGACAAGGGTGTGCTGATCCCGCTCTCCGACTATGGGCGCGACGGCGCGGCGATCATGTACAAGGCGTGGGTCTGCACCAACCCGGAATGCGCCTTCCTCCTCCGGATCGACAACGGGGAAGTGGCGTTCGGGAAAGTGGTCAAGACCAGCGAGAAGTGAAAGGCGCGAGGCACGAGGTGCGAGGGTGTTCCCTCTCGCGCCTCGCGCCTCGAACCTCGTACCTCTTACCTTCCAGCATGCCCCCCATCTCCGTCCCCGTCCTCTCGCCCGCCCAGTCGGCGGCGTGGGATGCGCGCGCGGAGGCCGCCGGGATCTCCGGTGCCACATTGATGGAATGCGCCGGGCGCGCCGCCGCCGCGGTCACGCTTGATCGCTTTTCCGACGCCGCCCGGCTCGGTGTTCTGGTCGCCGCCGGTCCCGGGAACAACGGGGGAGATGGCTGGGTTCTCGCGCGGGCGCTGCACCGGCTTGGGCTCCCGATCTGGGTCGCCGCCATCGAAGGGAAAGGGAGCGCACTCCGCGATCAGGCGGCGGCACTCGCGCGCGCCGAGGGCGTTCGCGCGGTTGCGCCGGACGGCCCGTGGCCCGCGGTCGGGCTCCTGGTGGATGCGCTCCTCGGCACCGGTGCCTCCGGTCCGCCGCGGGGCCCGGTCGCCGCCCTCCTCGAACGCCTCACCGACCTCGCTCTTCCGATCGTCGCCCTCGATGGCCCGACCGGGCTCGATCTCGCGAGCGGCGTGAGCCACGGCGCCCCGCGCGCCGCCTGCTCCATCACCTCCGGCGGGCTCCGGCGCGGCCACCTCCTCGCCCGCGACGAATCGGGCGACGTCATAGTCGTGGATATCGGTCACCCGCCCGCTGATCTGGTTCTTCCCGCACTCGTAACCGATGACCACGCCGCGGAATGGCTCCCGCGCCTTCAGGCCAATGACCACAAGGGGGCGCGCGGCCGGGTGGTGATCGTGGGCGGTGCGCCGGGGATGAGTGGTGCGGCCCGTCTGGCTGGCCGGGCCGCCTTCGGCGCTGGTGCGGGCCTGGTGCACCTGGTCGCGCCGACCGAGTCCGCGAAGATCCTGGCCGAGGCGGAGCCCGACCTGCAGACTGTCGCCTGGGACGAGGGGCCTCTCCCCGAACGGCTGGCTGAACTCCTCGCGCACGCCTCTGCGGTCGTCATCGGGCCCGGACTCGGCCGCGGGCAGGGCAGCAGGAAGCGGATCGAGCTGGTGCTCGCCGCGTCGGGTCGCGTGCCCGTGGTCCTTGACGCCGATGCGCTTATCGCCTTCCAGGGCGCGGTGACGGAGTTGCGATCGCTCCTCGTCCATCGCCCGGCGGTGCTGACCCCTCATCCCGGCGAGTTCCGGTCGCTCTTCCCCGAACTCTCCGCCGAGGCGGAACACGATCCTTGGGCGGCCGCGGCGCGCGCGGCGGAGGTGAGCGGCGCCGTCGTGCTGTTGAAGGGAGTGCCGACGGTGATCGGCATTCCCGGCGACGGAGCGCGCTGGACCGTGGCGGCGGGGAATCCGGGACTCGCCACCGGCGGGAGCGGTGACCTGCTCTCCGGGCTCATCGCCGCGGCGCTCGCCCGCGAGGTCGATCCCGGCACCGCCGCCGCCCTCGGCGCCCAGATCCTCGGCCGCGCCGCCGACATCGGGGCCCGCCGCGTCACCGCGCGTGGCCTTCGTCCGATGGATGTGCTCGCGGGACTCCCCGATCTCTGGCGTGCCTGGGAGATCCACCGCACCGCGCGGCCCGCTCCGCGCGCGCCGGTGCTCTTCGAGCTGGAACGGCCGAGGGTGGTGTGAGGGGGAGGGCTCAGGGCACAGGTCGGAGGGCGCAGGGGTGGTGCTTGATCCTTGCCATCTTCTGCGTCGCGGTACCCCTCCGTCTCTCCGCCCAATCTCAATGGCGTCCCGAGGATCGCACCATCGTCGGGTCATTCAACCGGATCACCGCGGTCGCCACGTCGTTCACAGTCGTGTACGTGGCGTCGGACGCGGCGGTGGTCACCTGGGATCCGCTGGGCCATCGCTGGGGATTGCCGGTCGCGGCGGACGTTCCGGGCGGCTTGGCCGATGTCACCGCCGGGCTGATCGATCCGCTGGATCAGACCCTCTGGCTGGCCGAGCGCGCGGGATGGATCCACTATGAGCCGATGCTGCGGCGTTGGAGTCAGGGGCGGACCGCTTCGCCGGTGGTGCAGATCGCCTTCGATCAGTCCGATCCGGCCCGAGGGCTCTACCTCCGAACCGCGGCGGGGTGGCAGCTGGTCTCCCGCGGCGCCCTGATGGCGGAGCCGTCGGCTCCTCCGCAACATCCGATCATTCCCACCACGCTGCTCGATGCGGTGCGGGAGAATCCCCAGCTCAACTCGAACAGCGCCTTCATCCTCAATGCGCCGGCCGCGCCCGGATTCGGCACCGCGCGATACACCGTTGCCGCGCCGGCGGCGGACCGCTCCGGGTGGTACGTCGGGACGACCACGCTCGGGCTCCTCTTCCTTCCGATCGCCGCCGCGACGCCGGAGAGACGCCCCTTCGGGCTCCCGGGCAGCCGAATCGGCGCCCTCTTCGCGGCGCCGGGCGGCGTCTGGGTCCTGACCGAACGGGGATCGGGATCATTTGCCGGGCTCTCATTCGTCTCCAGCGATCTGAGTTCCTTCACCTGGCGCACCGGTGATCCCGTCTTTGGCCAGCCCTTCACCAACGCGCGCCGCCTGATCGGGAGCGACACACTCCTCTGGGCCGCGACCGACAACGGTGCCGTGGCCTTCCCGCTCCAGGATGGCCCGGCCCGCCGGTGGAGCACCCCCGATGGTCTTCCCGATGCCCGAGTCCTTTCGGTCGCGGCGGGACGGGGCCGGATCTTCTTCGGTACCGCGCGCGGGATCGGTGAGCTGAGCGACAGCGATGGCCAGTCCACCCTGCATCGGGTGGCGCGCGACTACGTCGACCAAGCGCTCGCGTTGGCGCCGAGCGGGGACACACTCTGGGTCGGGACGCCGAGAGGACTCTACGCCGCACTTCCGGGAGAGAGCGATCTGCGCCAGGCGCCGGGGTGGGGCTCCGCGTTCCGTTTTCAGACTCCCGTGGTCGCACTTCTCTGGCGGGCCGATACCCTGATCGCGCTCACACGGGATGAGATGCTCTGGCGGGAGCCGCACGGCGGATGGATTGAGGGCCCGATCCTCTCGGCCACGATCGGGCCGCTTCGCGCACTCGCCAATGACGCGGCGGGTCTCTGGGTCGCGGGGGCGCGCGGCGTCGGCTTCGCGCGCGTGGGGAGCTCGCTCCAGCGCCCCCTGATGACTGGCGATGCGTTGCCCGGGTCGGTGACCGACGTTGCCGTGGACGATCAGTATCTCTGGGTCGGGACTGACGCCGGGCTGGTCCGGTTCGCGCTCGACGCGGTGCGCCCGTGAACCATCTTCCCCTCGGTCCCGGCCGCGAGTTCGACCGGGTGCGCGCGATCGCCGCCGCCCTCGGCCCGCAGGCCGCTTCGTTGGGTGATGACTGCGCCGTCATTCCGGTCGAGCGGGGATTCCTTGCCCTCAGCACCGACGTAAGCGTGGAAGGGGTCCACTTCCGCCGCGGCTGGCTCACCCCGGCGGAGATCGGATGGCGCGCGGCGGCGGCGGCGCTCTCCGACCTGGCGGCGGAAGGGGCGGCGGCCGACGGGATACTGGTAGCTCTCACCGTCCCGGCGAATGCAGGGGACGGCGATGTCGCCGAGGTGATGGCGGGATGCGGAGCGGCGGCGGCCTCAGTCGGAGGAATGGTCTGGGGCGGAGATCTCTCGGCCGGCCCCGGCTGGAGCATCGCGGTGACGTCCATCGGGCGGGTGGACCGCGCGGTGACGCGCCGCGGGGCGACACCGGGGAGTTCGCTCTGGGTGACCGGCGCGCTCGGCGGTGCTCGCGCGGCGCTCGACGCCTGGCTGGCGGGGCGGGAGCCCGATGCCGCGACCCGCCCGCGCTTTGCCCATCCGGAGCCGCGGGTCTCGGCGGGGCGCTGGCTGGCGGCGCACGGTGCGCTCGCGATGCTGGATCTGAGCGATGGCCTGGCGACTGATCTTCCTCACCTCGCGGCGGCGAGCGGTAGCGCGGCGACCGTCACCCTCGATGCCATTCCGCTCGCGCTCGGCGTTACCGATCGGCGGCTGGCAGCGGAGGGGGGAGAGGACTATGAATTGCTCGCCGCCCTGCCGCGCGGATTCGATGGCGCGGCGGAATGTCACGCCGCGACCGGCGTGGTCCTCACCCGGATCGGGGAGGTGAACGCCGGCAGCGGTGTTGCCTTCACCCTCGCCGGGCAGCCGGTCACCCTCCAGGGATTCCAGCACTTCCGATGATCGTTTTTCGCGCCCTCTGGTTCTGGCTCTCCGCCATAGTGCTCGCGATCTACTACTCGCTCACGGCGATCGTCGCCGGCCTCCTCGGCGTCGAACATCATCGGGGAGGCGTGTACGATCGCGCCGGCCGGCGCTGGTCGGAACTTGTCCTCCGCTGGAATGGCGTCCCGGTCAAGGTGGTCGGGCGGGAGCAACTCGCGCCGGACCGGACCTACGTCTTCATCTCCAATCATTTCTCCTTCGCCGACATCTGGACCCTCTTCGCCGCTTTGCCCGACTCACTCCGCTTCATCTCCAAGAAGGAATTGTTCCGGGTTCCGATCCTCGGCTTTGCGATGCGGAAGGCAAAGCACATCCCGCTCGACCGGAAGAACCTGGTCGCCGCCTTCTCCGCCTACGAGGAGGCCGCCGAGGCGATCAAGCAGGGGGTCTCGGCCGTCGTCTTCGCCGAGGGGACGCGGAGCCGGAACGGAAAGCTCCATGCATTCAAGAAGGGACCGTTCGTCCTCGCGATCGCGGCGGGAGTGCCGGTGGTGCCGGTCTGGGTCGAGGGGACCTACGCCGCGTTCCCCCCCGGCGCCCTGGTCTTCCGCCGCCAGCCGGTCGAAGTGCGCATCGGGGTCCCGATCCCGACCACCGGGCTCACCTACGACGATCGCGATGCACTCTCCAAGCAGGCGCACGATGCGGTCGTCGGCTTAAGCGGCCGCGGCTGACGGGGGCCAGACGCTCCGGCATTCAGGCATTATCTTCCGTGAAGCTCTAAGCTCTAATCGCCGCAGGATCTAACCGTCAACCGAGTACCCAATGAGCACCATCATCGCCGTCCACGCCCGTGAGATCCTCGACAGCCGAGGGAACCCGACCGTTGAGGCCGAGGTGATGCTGGCGAGCGGGGCGTTCGGCCGCGCGGCGGTGCCGAGCGGGGCGTCAACCGGGGAGAAGGAGGCGGTGGAGCTCCGGGATGGAGATGCCGAGCGCTATGGCGGCAAGGGGGTGCTCCACGCCGTGCGGAACGTGAACGAGATGATCGGCCCCCGGCTGGAGGGGATGTCGGCGGAGGAGCAGATCGCGGTGGACGCGGAGCTCCTCGATATTGATGGGACCGAGAACAAGTCGAAACTGGGGGCCAATGCGATGCTCGCCGTCTCGTTGGCGGTGGCGCGGGCCGCGGCAGCCGACAAGGACATGCCGCTCTACCGGTATCTGGGCGGCCCGATGGCGCATGTGATGCCGGTGCCGATGATGAACATCCTGAACGGCGGGGTACACGCCTCGAACAACGTCGACGCTCAGGAG
>JBIOIC010000091.1:0-8183 GCA_044449625.1 Gemmatimonadales bacterium
GAGAAGGGAGAAGGGAGAAAGGAGAAAGGGGAAAGAAAGAAAGAAAGGGAAAGGCGAAGGCGCGTACTGTTTCCCTTCTCCCTTCTCTTTCTTCTCTTTTCTCCCTTCTCCCTTCATTCCCCCTGCTTCACGTATCCCCGCAGCCGCGCCAGCATCTTCCGGTCGTTGGTCACCATGTCGTCGTCCCCTTTCGGGGTCTCCAGCACCTTGGCGACGTGGGCAAACCGGGGATCGTTCATGATCCGCTGGAACGGCCCGGCCCCCAGCGACCCCTCCGCGATCAGCTCGTGACGGTCCTTCCGCGAATCGAACGGATTCTTCGAATCGTTGAGGTGCAGGCAGCGCAGCCGCTCGATCCCGCAGAGCTTCTCGAATTTCTCCCAGACGCCGTCGTAATCGTTGACCAGGTCGTATCCCGCCGAATAGATGTGGCAGGTGTCGGCGCAGTAGCCGACCCGCGCCTGCACCCCCTTCGGCATTCTTGAGCGCAGTTCCGCCAGCTCCTCGAATGTGCGGCCGAGGGCGGTGCCGGTGCCGGCGGTCGTCTCCATCAGCACCATCACCGGTCCCGGCACCGCCTCCAAACACTCGCCGTACGCCTCCGCGTTCCGGCTGAGGCCGGCGTCGCGGTCATCCATGAAGTTGCCGGGATGGGAGACGATGTACGGCACGCCGAGTTGGGTGCAGCGGGTGAGCTCGGCGACGAATGAGGCGACCGACCGCTTGCGGGCCGTCGCATCGGGAGAGGCGAGATTGATGAGGTAGCTGTCGTGGGAGACGACCATCCGGAGCCCGCTCTCCGTCCAGGCGGCGCGGTAGGCCGTGATCGTCTCGTCGGTGAGGACCGGCTCGCGCCACTGGTTCGGCGTCTTGGTGAAGAGCTGGATGGCCGTGGCGCCGATCTCAACACCGCGCCCCGGCGCCATCTGGATGCCGCCGGCGGTGGAGACGTGGGCGCCGAGCATCTCGCCCGGCGTGACCACCTTGCCCTGTTGCCCCTTTGCCGTCTTGCCCCCGTGTCGTTCCGCCATTGTCATTTCCTCCGCTGCAACCATTCGGTCGGGTCGAGCGCGACGCCGTTCTCGCCGCGGATCTCGAAATAGAGGTGCGGGCCTTCGTCGCTGTTCGCGCCGCCCGAGGTCGCGATGACCTGCCCCTTGGTGACGATCTGGTTCGCCGTGACATTGGCGATGGTCAACTGAGAATAGAGCGAGTAGTAGCCGCCACCGTGGCTGATCACGATGGTGAGGCCGTAGGTGCCGTAAGGGGCTACCAGCACCACGGTGCCGGCCTCGACCGCCTTGACCGGGGTGCCCGGTGGGACCGCGATCCCGATGCCGTTGTGCCTGATGATGCCGCCGGCGTCGAGCTCGTCCTTGCCGAATCCGTAGAGCAGCGTTCCCTCGACCGGCCACCCCAGCTTCCCGATGCTCGCGGTGCTGATCGACGCCGTTGGGGCCACCGGCCGCCGGCCGCTGGCGCTCGCCGCCGCCGCGGCCCGCGCCGCCGCCTCGCGCCGGGCCCGCTCCAGCGAGGCGAGGAGGTCGTTCAGTTGCGCCTCGTCCCGCTGCAGCGCTGTGAGGCGGTTGTCGGTGGAGCGGGTGGAGCGGTTCACCTCGCGGAGGCGGCTCCGCTGCTCCTCCGCCAGCTCGCCGTAGTGCTGCAGCTCCTGGTCCCGTTCGATCCGGGAGCGGCCGAGGCTCTCGCGATAGGTCACCAGGTCGGTCCGCTGCCGGGCCACCTTGTCTCGCAGCCGCTCAACATCCGAGACGAGCTGACGGTCCTGCCGGCTGGTGAGGAAGAGGTACTTGAAGCGGCTCACCAGATCGCCGAAGGACTCGGCGGCGAGGAGCGCCTGAAAGTCGTAGAGGAGGCCCCGCTTGTAGATCTCGACCAGCCGCCGCTCCAGCACCGCGCGCTTGTCGGCCAGGTTGTCCTGCGCCAGCGCCAAGCCGGTGCTCACCTGGTCGAGCTCCTGGTTCAATCCGCCGATCTGACGGTCGAGCTCGTTCACCACCCGGTTGGTCGCGTCCCGCTGGCGCGAGATGTTGGTGAGCTCCGACTGCGCATCGTGGGCCTGGCCCTGCAGGTCCTCTCGCTGCTGCCGCAGCCGTTCCCGCTCGGCCCGGATATCACTCAGCTTCTGCTGGGAGGCCCGCATTCGCTGCTGGACAGTGCCCTGGGCGGAGAGGCGCAGAGGCGCAGAGACGCAGAGAACGCAGAGCAGCAGGAGCATCGTCCTCCCTCCGCCGCTCCGTCCCTGCGCCGCTGCGCCGCCCGTCCTACACATCCTTGAGGTGGCGCCCCACGCTCACCAGGCTTCCGCCGAATCCGATCGCGGTACCGAATGCGAGGATGAGGCCGAGGTGTTTCGGCGCGAAGAAGATGAGCCCGCTGAAGAGGCCGGTGTTCTCCTGCACCGCGACGAACGCGACCCAGCAGAGCCCGATGGCGACGAGACCGCCGAGCAGCCCCTTGATCGCCCCTTCGAGGAGGAAGGGACCGCGGACGAACCAGTTGGACGCCCCCACCAGACGCATGATCCCGATCTCGCGGGCCCGCTGCAGCACCGCCATCCGGATCGTGGTGCCGATGATGACGACCGCCACCGTCGCGAAGGCGAGCCCGATGATGAGCCCCACGAGGCCGGTGATGTCGCGGATCCGGTCGAGCTTGGCGATCCAGTCGCGGCCGAAGCGCACGTCATCCACGAACTGGTAGCCCTTGACCCGATCGGCCACCGCGGTGACGGTCGCCTCGTCGCGGTAGCCGTCCTTGAGTTTGATCTCGAGCGAGGCGGGCAGAGGATTGGTGGCGAGGTCGCGGTAAGCATCCTTGAACTCGGTGAGCTCGGAGCGGGCCCGCTGCAGCGCCAGATCCTCGCTCACGTAGGTGACCTCTTTCACCTCGGGGTACGCCGCGATGTCGGTCGAGGCCTGGGCGATCACCTCGGCGGGGGTGCCCCGGAGCACGTAGGCCACCACCTCCACCCGCTCTTCGATCCCCTTCAATGCCTGCTGCAAGTTGAGGGCGACGAGCCCGAAGAGCCCGATCACGAAGAGGCTGAAGGCGATCGTCGTCACCGAGAGCGACGAGAGCAGCGGTGTTCGCCGGAAGGAGAGGAACGCTTCGCGGAACAGCAGCCTCATTCGGGGGCCCCCGATCCGCCCTCTTCGGCGCTGTCGTAAACCACCGTGCCTTCGCGCATCTCGATCGTCCGGTAGGGCGTCGATTTGACGAGGTCGAGGTCGTGCGTCGCCATCACGACGCAGGTGCCGCCGGCGTTGATGTCGCGGAGGAGCTGGAAGACGCCGCGGGTGGCGCGCTCGTCGAGGTTGCCGGTCGGCTCATCGGCGAGGAGGATGGCGGGATCGTTCACCAGCGCCCGCGCGATCGCCACCCGCTGTTGCTCGCCGCCGGACAGTTCCCGCGGATAGGCCTGCGCCTTGGCCGCGAGGCCGACCTGGGTCAGCACGCGCATTACCCGGCCGGGAATAGTGTCGCGTTTGGCCCCCGTCACCTCCAGGGCAAAGGCGACGTTCTCAGCCGCCGAGCGGTCATCGAGCAACCGGAAATCCTGGAAGACGATGCCGAGGCGGCGGCGGAGCTTGGGGATCTCGCTCTGGGAGAGTTCGCCGATGTTAAAGCCGGAGACCCGCACCTCCCCCTCGGAGGGGCGCTGCTCGGCGAACATCAATCGCAGGACGGTGGACTTGCCGGCGCCGGAGTGGCCGGTGAGAAAGACGAACTCGCCGCGGTGGACCCGGAGCGAGACGTCGCGGAGGCCGAAATGGCCCTTGGGGTAGGCCTTGAAGACGCCGGAGAATTGAATCACGTCTAATGATAGGAACCGCGGGGGGGAGTGTCTAGCCGTTCACCGGCCCAGGAGCGGCCGATACACCCCTTCGACACCCAGCACGATGCCGAGGAGGCAGAGCACCTGCAGCGCATCGGCGGTGCGGTCCGCCCGCCAGCCGAGCTTCTCGGACAGCCCCACGGTGGCGGCGCCACCCAGGTCGATCAGGACCTCGAATGCCTCGCGGGAATCGTTGCCAAAGTGCCCCAGGAGCCGGGGCCGGGAGGAGCCGCGGATCACCGCCTGCACGCCGAGGTGGTGATGCGAAAGGACGTGATCGATCGCTTCCGCCTGGTCCTCGGTAAGCCCGGTGAGGACCACGTTGCGGCCGCGGGAGAGGTCCATCCGTTGCAGCAGCTTGGCCACCACTTCATCGGCGCAGGAGAGGTCGACCAGGTCGAGTTCGGAGAAATCGAGCAGCGCGACGGTGGCGTGGCGGCTCTCCATCTCCCGCTCGATCGAACTCCGCACCGCGGCGCCAGTGGGGCGGGTGACGAGGTTCTTCGACGGCAGCGCGGGGTGCGCTTCCTGCAGCAAGGTGTCGAGCCGAATGGTGGTGAACATCAGGTGCTCGGTTGGGCGGCGGGGATGACGATCTGCACCTGCGCGCCGGGGAAGGGCGGAAGGTGCTCCCGGAGCGGGACATCTTCGTCCCACGCCGGCACGATGGCCAGACGCGCGGTCCCGCTGCGGATGCTGATCTTCCCCTCCCACCGTTCGAGGTACCGCTTGATCCCCGCGAGGCCCTGGCCGCGGCCGGGATCCCGGAACCGGCTGATTCCCTGGACCAAAGCGCAGTCCACCGCGGCGCCATCACCCCAGCGCTCGCCGATCCGCTTGGCCTGGGTGGCTTCCAAGCTCTTCCGAAAGCCGACTCCCCCGTCCCCCACGGCGATGACCACCACCCGCCGTCCCAGCCGCTTCTTCCAGGTGTAGGACTGGATCGCCACCCAGCCGGTGGTCCCCGCGTGCTCCACAATATTCTGACAAGCCTCGCTGAGCGCCATACCGAATCCCATAGTGGCCTTTGCCTCGAGTCCTAACCCGCCGGTCAGGATCTTGGTGGAGCGGTCTTGAACCCGCCCCACCACGCTGTGCACGTCCTCCGAGGCGCGAATCGGCGTCACCTCCAGCAGGACGTCGCTTTCCTCCTCCGGACGAGCTCGTGGCACCTTACCGTGGAGCTCGAAGAGCTCGGCCGCGTGGCGGAAAAAGCCGATCCGCGACCAGTAGCGCCGCACATCATCGTCATCGGGAACGGTGAAGAGCGGCTTCGGGCCCTTCGCCTCCGCCACCGCCTGCCCGGCGACCAGCATCCCGACGAAACCGTAGGGGGAACACCAGGTCGTCCCCCGGGCGTCGAAGAGCAGTTTGTCGCTCACGGGGCCGGCGGCGAAGCTCTGGGCAAACTGCTCGAAGCTTCGGTCGTCCAGGCTCTGCGGGATTTCGACGATGCGCGTCATGCGGTGACCAGTTCCCCGCGAAGGTGAGCGTTCAAGGCGGTGGCGCCGCGGAAGGCGGCGTTGCGCGCTCCCATCCGGTTGGCGTGCGTGAGCGCCGTTTCGACGCTGTCGCCCGCGAGGAGCCGGGCAAAGCAGGCGGCGCCGAACACGTCGCCGCAGCCGGTCGGATCCAGCGACTCAACACTCGGCGGCGCCAGCAGCGCCGTCCGCACCGTTCCCCCTGCGACCTGTGCCCGGTGACCTGTGCCCGGCTTCGCCAGCCGCTCGAACCCCGCCGCCGCAACATACGCGACCCCGCGCGCTCCGAGGGTCACGTTGAGCAGGGAGACCCCGGCGCCGATCGCGCCGACGGCGAGCCCGAGCGGGTCATCGGAGAGTTCCCGCATCTCTTCCTCGTTCAACTGGACCACGTCGAAGCAGCCGAACCAGGCCGCCGGATCGGGCAGCGGCCGGAGCACCCGGACACCATCGTGCCGCATGCCGAGGAAGAGCGAGTGGAAATCGGCGTAGATCGGCCCCTGGAATCCGGCCCGGAGCGCCTGCGACGTACCGAGGCACATCTCGTAGCCGGAGATGAAGTTCACGTAGAGCGCGTCGAGATCGGCCACCATCGGTCCGAGCTCGGGCCAGGTCCAGCCGGGAACCCCGCCCGCCATCCGTTCGCAGCGGCGCTCGGTCATCCCGTAAAAAAGCTCCACCCGGTTATTGAGCGCCGGTGTCTCGATGAACCGGGCCGAGGGAGTCAGGTGCGTGAGCCCGCGGGCAAACTCCGCCGCCTGCCGCGAGCGATCCTGCCCCACCTTGATGAGCGGAACGATCTCCCATCCCGGCGCCAGGCTCGCGTCCATGCTCGAAAGCGCGTAGGCGATCCCGCCCCACTCCTCGAGCACGTCCTGGGCCGGATCGCGGCCGTGGATCACGTCCCAGACCATCGAGCCCACCACCCCGACCCGCGGCATCAGCGCCGCCCGTGGTCGAGGAAGGCGCGCGCCGCGCCGAGGACGCCGGCGGTGCCCGGGAGTTCTCCCGGCACGATGCGGCAGACCTCGACGGCGGGCTTGAAGGCACGCTTGGCGACTTCGCGTTGCAGCGGATGGAAGAGCTTCTCCCGCGCCAGCGTCACGCCGCCGCAGACCACGATGACTTCGGGATTGAAGATATTGACGAAGTTGGCGATCGCGGCGCCGAGGTAGACCGCCGTGTCCCGCACCACCTCGAGCGCCAGCTCATCACCGGCGTGGGCCGCGTCGTAGACGGTCTGCGCCGTGATCGCCGACAAGTCATCATCGACCATCGCCGGAAGGCGCGATTCGGCGCCCGCTTCCAGCGCCTCGACGGCCCGGGCGGCGATGGCGGGCCCCGAGGCATAAGCCTCGATGCAGCCGTAGTTGCCGCACTTGCAGCGCCGCCCGCCGGCGTCGATCGTGGTATGCCCCAGCTCCCCCGCCGCGCTCGAGGCCCCGTGGTAGAGCCGTTCCTTGATGATGATCCCGCCGCCGATCCCGGTCCCGATGGTCAGGCAGACGGCGTTCTTCGTTCCCCGCGCCGCGCCCTGCCACCACTCGCCGAGCGCGGCGCAGTTGGCATCGTTGTCGAGCACGGCGGAGAGCCCGAGTCCTTCGCCGATCCGCTGCCGCAACGGGAAATCCTTCCAGCCCAGGTTCGGGGCCAGCCGGATGATGTTCCGCTCGGCGTCGAGCGGTCCCGGCGCGCCGATGCCGACACCCGCGATCTTGATCTCCGGCTCCGCCGCTTTTGCCGCGGCAATCGACCGTTTCGACACCTCGATCATCCGGGCCAGCACGCCGTCGGCGCCCAGTTCGGGCCGGGTCGGTTCGCTCAGCAGTCCGAGCAGGCGCGACCCGTCCTCGGCCACGCAGCCGACGACGATGTTGGTGCCCCCGAGGTCGATGCCGACGATGTGATTCAGCTGCGTGCTCCGTGTTGGGAAAGGATCCGCCGGACTTCCCGGGCGACCAGCTCGGGCCTGAGTTCGGTCATGCAATGATGGTGGCCGAGGGGGCAGACCCGCGGGCCGTGGGAGGAGCAGGGCCGGCAGGGCATCTCCCGGTGCTCCACTACCACGTCGTCCGCGCCGAGCGGGCCGAAGCCGAAGGCCGGGATCGTCGGGCCGAAGATTGCGACGATCGGGGTGCCGACGGCGCTCGCCAGGTGCAACGGGGCGGAGTCGTTGGTCACCAGCGCCGCCGCGCGTTCGACCAAGGCCGCCGATTCCCGGAGTGAGAGCTGCCCCGCCGCGCTCCAGGCGCATTGCGGCGCGGCGCGGGCGATCGCCACGCCGAGCGCGGCATCCTCCGGCCCTCCGATCGCCACCACCGCCGTGCCGAGCGCCGCCGCCAGCTCGGCGAAGTAGGGCCACCGCTTGGTTCCCCAGATCGATCCGGGGGCCAGGACCACGAAAGGCGAAGGCACCCCCGCATCGGCCAGCCACGCCGCGGCCCGCTCGCGGTCCGCGGCGGTGAGCATCATCCGAAACGGCCGCGCGACCGGCGCGTCCTCGATCAGATGCAGCAGCCGGAGCGCTTCGTGGCCCGTTCCCGGCCGCAGCCGGATTGCGGTATATGTGAGCCGCGCCGGACTGTCGCTCCAGCCGATCCGTTCCGGGATTCTTCCCAGCAAGGCGAGCGCCGCCGAGCGCCAGGAACGATGGGGAAGGTAGACGCGGGCGTAGCGTCCCGCGCGCACCGCCCGCGCCAGTCGCAGGAATCCGCCGAGGCCGCGGTCGGTCCCCTTCTTATCGTAGCGGAGGACTCGCCGGACCGCCGGGTGGGTCTCGATGAGTGGAGCGGCTCCCGGCGTGGTCACCACATCCACCGGCCCGTACCGCTCCGCCAGCGCCGCCA
>JBIOIC010000092.1:0-8122 GCA_044449625.1 Gemmatimonadales bacterium
GCACGCAGCACGCAGCACGCAGCACGCAGCACGCAGCACCACTCCGACCCACGACACCCATGCATCCACCCCTCGACCTTCCCCCGATCCCCGCCTCCGATCTTGAGGTCATCCCCGTCGAGCGCTCGACGACGATCCCGTCGGCGTGGTACGTGGACCCCCGCTTCCACGCCCTCGATCGGGAGGCGGTCTTCGGGTGCCACTGGCAGCTGGTGGGCCGGGCCGATCAGGTGGCGGCAGCGGGGCAGTTCCTGGTCGGCACGGTCGCGGGGGAACCGATCATCGTGGTGCGGGGAAAGGACGGGATCCTCCGCGCCTTCTTCAACGTCTGCCGCCACCGCGGCGGACCCCTCGCCATCTGCGACGGGCAGGCCAACGCCCTTCGTTGCCAGTACCACGGCTGGACCTACCTCCTCGACGGCTCGCTCCGGGGTGTGCCGCAGATGGACCGCTCCGAGCTCTTCGACAAGAAGGACTTCGGACTCACGGCCATCGCCGTGGATGTGTGGGAAGGGCTCGTCTTCGTTCATCTCGGCCCGAAGCCCGCTCCGGTCGGCAAGACCTTCGCCGGTATCCTCGAGCGGATCTCCCCGGCGCGAGTCGGCGGGCTCACCTTCGCCCGGCGGGTCGAGTACCAGGTTGCCTGCAACTGGAAGGTCTACGTCGACAACTACCTCGAGGGGTATCACGTTCCCTTTGTTCATCCCGAGCTCGCCACCCTGCTCGACTATGCGTCTTACAAGACGGAGATATTCGACCGCTACTCCCTGCAGTCGAGCCCGATGATCGGCGGCGGCAGCCCCTACGACACCGCCGGGGGCACGGCCACGGCCTTCTACTACTTCGTCTTCCCCAACGTGATGCTCAATATCCTGCCGGGCCGCGTGCAGACGAATCTGGTTCGACCGCTGGGGCACGACCGGTGCCAGGTGGTGTTTGATTACTACTATCCCGACCTCGTCTCCGACGCCGCGTCCAAGGCCCTCGAGGCCGACGTCGAGTACAGCGACAAGGTGCAGGAGGAGGACCGGGAGATCTGCGAGCAGGTCCAGCGCGGCCTGAACAGCCGAGCCTATGATCGGGGCCGCTTTTCTCCCGAGATGGAGCGGGGGGTGCATCATTTTCAGGGGCTGCTGAAGCGAGCCTATCGCGACTGGCTCGAAGCCTAGTGCCCAGCCCGTCGGGACCGATGGTACATTAGGGGCGACTCCAGCCGGGCCTCTCGATGACCGCCACCGCTCCTTCCCGCTCGCCCCTCCCGCTCCCCGACGCCGATCGCGCATTGCTGCCGTTCCTCCCGCTCCTCTATGTGGCGTGGGCCGATGGCAACCTGGAGTCGGGCGAGATCAAGCTGGCCCAGTCGAAGTTGGGCGTCATTCCGGGAATGACGGTGGAGCAGCGTACAACGCTCGAACGCTGGCTCGATCCCGCCGCACCCCCCTCCGCCACCGATCTCCAGAACCTTCTCGCCCTGATCCGCCGGCTCGCGCGGGAACGGCGGAGCAGCGCCCAGCATTCGCTCGCGGCGCTGGGCCAGGATCTGGCCGGAGAGGACCACGGCCCCGCCGTCGCCCAGGCGCTGGCGGAGCTTGAGTCGGCCATCGGCGTCGTGGGACGCGAAGCTTCACGCGGGCTGCTCGCAATCGATCTCCCGCCGGAACCGGTGTCGAAGAAAACGGCCGCGTTCGACGTGGCCGCGCTGACGGCCTGGTTCGATCGTGACTATCCGGAGGTTCGCGCGAAGATCCGCCAGCGTCTCCGCGAGCCGATCTTCCGCTACCGCTACGGCCTCTCCAAGGAAGACTATCGCGAGGTGGTCTTCGATTGGGTCAAGGAGCTGGCGCGCGACGGCTACGGCGCCATCGGCTTCCCGAAGCAGTACGGTGGCGGGGGCGACATGGGGGCATTCATCGGCGCCTTCGAGACGCTGGCCCTTCACGATCACAGTCTCGTCATCAAGTACGGCGTGCAGTTCGGGCTCTTCGGCGGGAGCATCTTCCAGCTCGGCACGGCGCGCCACCACGCGAAGTACCTGAAAGATGTCGGCACTGCGGCGCTGCCGGGATGCTTCGCGATGACGGAGCTGGGGCACGGTTCCAACGTGCGGGACCTCAAGACCCTGGCCCGTTACGACCAGGCGAAGGGGGAGTTCGTGATTCACACCCCCGACGATGGGGCGCGGAAGGAGTGGATCGGCGGCGCGGCGCGCCACGCTCGTATGGCCACGGTCTTTACCCAGCTGGAAGTGGATGGGAAGGGATACGGGGTCCACGCCATCCTGGTCCCGATCCGCGATGCCGCCGGGAAGCCGATGCCGGGAGTGCGGATCGCCGATTGTGGAGAGAAGGAGGGGTTGAACGGGGTCGACAACGGCCGTCTCTGGTTCGACAACGTGCGGGTGCCGAGGGAGAATCTGCTCAATCGCTTCGCCGACGTGACGGAGCGCGGAGAGTACGTCTCTCCCATCGCGAGCCCCTCACGCCGATTCTTCACGATGCTCGGCACGCTGGTCGCGGGGCGGGTGAGCCTTGGATGTGCCGCCCACAGCGCCGCCAAGACGGCGTTGACGGTTGCCATCCGCTATGGCGAGGCTCGGCGTCAATTCGGCCCCGACGGGGCGCCGGAGATGCGGGTGCTCGACTACCGCACCCATCAGCTGCGGCTCTTCCCCGCGCTCGCGACCACCTACGCCATCGACGCGGCGATGAAGCTCCTGGTCCAGCGCTACGTCAAGCGGACCGATGATGACCGGGAGGTCGAGACCCTGGCCGCCGCCCTCAAGGCGTTCAGTTCCTGGCATACCATCGAAGTGCTGCAACTGGCCCGAGAGTGCTGCGGCGGCCAGGGAATCCTGACGCTCAACCGGATCGGGCCGCTCCGCGCCGACCTCGATGTCTACACCACGTTCGAGGGGGACAACACCGTCCTGATGCAGCTGGTCGCCAAGGGACTCCTGACGGCGTACAAGCAGCAGTTCGGGGAGCTCAAGTTCAGCGGTGTTCTCAAGTTCCTGGGGAAGGGGGCGGCCAACGCGCTCGTCTCCCTCGATCCGATCACGCCGCGGCTCACCGAGCAGGCCCACCTCCGCGATCCCGAATTCCATCGCGCCGCCTTCCGCTACCGAGAGGACCGGTTGCTCGCCTCCGCGGTACGGCGCTTGAAGCAGGGGCTGGATGCCGGGAAGGACTCCTTCGACGCCTTGAATGACGTGCAGGACCATCTGGTGACATTGGCGGAGGCGCACGCCGAGCGGGTGGTGCTTGAGGCCTTCACCGAGGCGCGCAAGGGCGTGAAGGATGCGGGGGTGCGGAGTCAGCTCGATCGGATGGCAACACTCTACGCCGTGTCCCGGCTGGTACGGCACGACGGGTGGTATCTGGCCTGCGGGTACTTCGAGGGAAACAAGGCCCGCGCGCTCCGGGTGCTCCAGGGGGTGCTCTGTACGGAGGTGCGTCCCCACGCGGTGGCGCTGGTCGACGCATTCGGCATTCCCGATGAGGTCCTGGCGGCGCCGATCGCCTTCTCCCCGCTGCCGCCGAGCCTGTAGTCTTGCGGAGGAGCGCGCGGCGCGGTAATCTCGCCCGGTGGTGGTGACCCCTTTTCCTTCAGGAGCGCACCGATGATCCCGCTGACCTCGCTCTGGCTCTCCATCCTTCTCGCCGCGATTTTCACTCAGATCGCTGGCGTCATTCTCCGGGTGGCGTTCAAGCACCACAACAAGGACTGGAAGGGCCCCTTTCCCGATGAGGCGGGATTCCGCGCCAACGCGCAGAAGACCGGGCTCGCGCCGGGCCAGTACGCGGTGCCGCACTGCGCCGACATGAAGCAGATGAACAGCCCCGACATGCAGCAGAAGATGAAGGACGGCCCCGTCGCGGTCATCACTGTGGGGCATCCCGGGCTCTTCAAGATGGGACCGCATATGGGGCAGCAGTTCGCCTTCCATCTGGTGGTATCGATCCTGGTGGCCTACGTCGGCGCCGTGACCCTCGGCACCGGAGCGCTGTACCTGAACGTCTTCCAGGTGACCGGTACCGCCGCGATCCTGGCGTACGCCGCCGCAAACGTTCCCGGGAGCATCTGGTTCTTCAAGCCCTGGGATGTGCTCTGGAGGGAGCTCTTCGACGGGATCGTGCTCGGGCTGGTGACCGCCGGCGCATTCGGAGCATTCTGGCCGCGGTAGCAGGACGAGGCGAAGGAGAAGAAGAGAAGAAGGAGAAGAAGAGAAGAACGCAGCTTCGGAAACCACCGGAGCTGCGTGCTTTTCTTTCGTCTCTTCTTCTCCATTCCCCCATCGCACCATCTTTACTGGCCCACCGAAGCCGCGTTCTCCTCTTCCTCTCTACCCCTTCACCGTCCCAATCCCTGGGGGTCAATCGGAGCCGCGTTCCCCTCCTCGCCTCTTCTTCTCACCCGTCTCCGCCACAATCTCGGCTGATCCCCCGGAGCCGCGTTCGTCTCCTCACCTCTTCTCCTCCTCTCCCGCTTCCCGTCTCTCGTCTCCTGCTACGACGACACCCGCTTCGTCTTCCGCTTCAGGAAATCCATCAGGATGAACTGGCCCAGCGAGAGGGTGTTGGTGAAGTAGGCCTTTCCCCGAGCGATCTCCGAGACCCGCTTGACGAACTCCACCAGGCTTCGTTCCCGCGCCAGCATGAAGGTGTTGATGACGATCCCGCTCCGGCGGCAGTTGGCCACCTCCGTGAAGGTCGCTTTCAGGATCGAGGGGTCGAGCCCGCCGGAATTGATGTAGACCCTTCCATCGGGCAGCGTGAGCGCGGAGGGCTTTCCGTCGGTGATCATCACGATCTGGCGCATGTCCTTCTTCTGCGCCAGCAGCAGTCGTCGCGCGAGCTTCAATCCCTCGGCGGTGTTGGTGTGATAGGGCCCCACCTGTGCTGCGGCGAGCGCTGAAAGCGGGATCTCTTCGGCGCTGTCGTGGAAGAGGACCACCTTGAGGGTATCGCCGGGGAACTGGGTGCGGATCAGGTGGGTGAGCGCGAGTGCCACCTTCTTGGCCGGGGTAAAGCGATCCTCGCCGTAGAGGATCATCGAATGACTGCAGTCGAGCATCAGCACCGTGGCGGCCGACGAGCGGTATTCCGCCTGATGCACCATCAGGTCGTCGTACTCAAGCGGGAGCGGGAAGGTCAGCCCCTCTCGGGCGATCGCGCGGCCGAGGGTGGCGGGGACGTCGAGGTTCAAGGTGTCGCCGAACTCGTAGGGGCGGCTGGCCGCTTCGGCTTCGACCCCCGTCGCGAGGTACGGCGTCTCGTGGATCCCGGCGCTGGAGCGCCCGATGGTACCGAGGATCCCCTTGAGTGATTTGTAGGCGAGGAAATCGACCGATTTGTCGGTGAGGGAGAATTGCACTTGCTGGGCGGCGGCGGCCGCCTGGTCGCGGAGCCCGCCCACCGATTCGACGGTACCGAGCTCGCGCGGTGCCTGATCCAGCCGGAGATAGCCTTCGTCGATCAGCCGCTGGATGATGTGGTCGAGGAGCAGGCCGAGCTGCTGTTCCACTTCCTGGTCGCGGGCTTCATCGCCGGTGGATTCGCCGCGGAGGAGCTTCAGCATATCGGGGGTGAGTTGCCCGGATTTCATCAGGGCGCCGAGGATCGCCTCGCGGAGCCCGTCCATCGTGTGGGGCTGGTCGGCGGGGAGTTCGCCCCAGAAGGGATCCTGCCCGCCGGCGAAACCGGATTGCAGGAGGAAGTCCCCCAGCTGGTCGAGGAGGGCCTGGAGGTTGAGCGTATCGGCGAGGCCGGGAACGAACTTGCCGTATTTGGTGAAGCGCACAGGATGGCCTCCGGGGGGACACCGTGAACAGTAATCGGAGTCATCCCGAGTCATCGGAGTCATCCCGAGCGGAGCGAGGGATCTTCCCAGGATTCATCGGAGCTCGAGGCCTGATCCCGATGACGGCCGGCAAGATCCCTCGTCGCGTCGCTCCTCGGGATGACTCCGGTGGCGCGTGAGGCCCCGTGAGCGCATCTTCGGATCCCGTCACCCGTCACCCGTCACCCGTCACCCGTCACCCGTCACCCGTCACCCGTTTACGCCGTATCGCGCATTCGGTAGCTTCCCCATATGCAGACGTTCGGCGCCCTCCGTCACCGGAACTTCCGGCTCTTCATCTTCGGCCAGTTCATCTCGCTCTGCGGGACCTGGATGAACACGGTGGCGCTGGGCTGGCTGGTGCTGGAACTCACGAACTCGCCGTTCCAGGTCGGGCTCGTCACCACCCTCACGGCGGTGCCGATCCTCGCCCTCACCCTCATCGGCGGGGTGGTGGCTGATCGGGTCAACCGCCACCGGCTGGTGACGGGACTCCAGATGGTGATGTTCTCCCAGTCGCTGCTGCTCGCCATCCTGACCGCGACCCATGTCATCACCATCAACTGGATCATGGCGCTCGCCCTCCTCTCGGGGACGCTGAGCGCATTCGAGATCCCGGCGCGGCAATCTTTCTTCGTGGACATGGTCGGCAAGGAGGATCTCTATACCGCCATCGCGATGAACTCCTCCGTCTTCAACGTCGCCCGGGTGCTCGGCCCGGTCTTCGCGGGTCTGGTCCTCGCGGCGGCGGGGGCGGCACTCTGCTTCTTCGCCGATGCGGCGTCGTACTTCGCCGTCATCGCGAGTCTCCTGATGATGCGCTTCCCCCCCCGCGCACCCGCGGCGCCACATCGGCCGGTGGGGGGCGAACTCCGTGAGGGGCTCCGCTATATGCGGGACACGCCGCTCCCCCGGATGCTCGCCCTGCTGTCGATGACATTCAGCTTCTTCGGGTTCTCGTTCGTGGCGATGTTGCCGGTATTCGCCCGGGATACCCTCGGCACCGGATCGACCGGGTATGGCGCCCTGATGTCGGCGGTCGGGGTCGGGGCGGGGTCGGGCGCCATTGTCGCGGCGGCGTTCGGGCATCGGCTCGATCGTGAGCGGCTGGTGGTGCCGGCGGGGGTCGTGTTCGCCGTGGCACTCATTTTCACCGCGCTGGCGCCGACGCTGCCCTGGGCGCTGCTCGGGCTGGTCTTCACCGGCTGCGCCTGGGTTTTCAATGCCATCTTCACCAACACGCTGCTCCAGACCCACGCCCCCGATCACCTGCGCGGTCGAGTGATGGGCTTCTACTCCTTCATCGCCGTCGGGCTCGCGCCGCTCGGCGCCCTCGAGATGGGGTGGGTGGCGGAACACTGGGGCGCCCGGGCCGCCTACGGCTCCGCCGGGGTGATCTGTCTGCTGGCCGGCTTCATCGCTCTTCGCGGGGCGCGGATCCACGATCGCGCCTCCGCCGGGATGCCGGCCCTGGCCAATGAGTGATGGAGTCCCCTGCGTGAGGAGGGAGGCACGATGCTGATCACCATCTCGCGCCAATATGGCGCCGGCGGTTCGAGAGTGGCCGAACTCGTTGCCACCCGGCTCGGGTGGACCGTGGTCGACAACGATCTCATCGACCGGGTGGCGGCCCGCGCGGGGCTCTCGCGCGAAGAGGTCGCCGATCGGGAGGAGCGGGCCCCCGGGTTCGTCGAGCGGATCGTCCTGGCGCTGGGCTCGTCCTCGACGGAGATACTCACGGCGGAGACCGCGGCCGTGCTGAAGCCGATGGAGGAACCGCATCTCGTTGCGGTGACGGAGCGGGTGGTGCGGGAGATCGGCGCCCGGGGCAAGGTCGTGCTGGTGGGGCGGGCGGCGGTGGCGGTGTTGGCGCGAGTCCCGGAAGCGCTCCACGTGCAGCTTGTGGCCCCGAAGCCGGTCCGGGTCCGCGAAGCGATGGTGCGGCTCCAGGTCGACGAGAAGGAGGCGGAGCGCGTGCTGTCCGAGACCGACGCCAGTCGAGCTCGGTTCCACCGGGAGTACTACAAGCGCGACTGGACCGATCCCGCCGGGTACCATCTGGTGCTGAATACCGGCGCGCTGGGCTATGACGGGGCGGCGGAGGTGATCCTGGGGCGGGCGCGGGTATTGGGCTGGGTGGAGAAGTGAAGTAAGGAAGAGCAGAGGAGAGGAGGGGAAGAGAGGAACGCAGCTCCGGGGTGCACCGGAGTTACGTTCCTCTCTTCTTCTCATCTTCTCCCTTTTTATTTGGTCCGGTGCTTGGGAGCGCTCCTCGCTACACAAA